>JAYKGU010000239.1:0-63981 GCA_035285585.1 Synechococcales cyanobacterium | reverse complement strand
TCAGATTCCCCGAACTCCCATTTGAGAAGGGGCCTTTGGCTCCGGTTCCCCCTTTTTCAAGGGGGCAGGGGGGATCACCGATGATCAAGATCACAGCTAGCTACTCTCTAAACATGCTCTCAGGGCTGGCAAGTCCTTCTTTGCATCTCCTTACGGGTACGGCACTCGGTTTGTACATTTCTGGACAGAATCTAAAATGGAGAGCACAAAATCCCTGGAAGCTGTCAAAAAACTCCTGGCTCCCAAGAAGCTCAGCTACGTCGAAGAGAAAGTCTTTCTTCAGACTTTAGGAGGGCAACTCTATCGCGAGATGGCGCTGGAAACCGGGTATGAAGAAGGTTATCTCAAAGATGTGGGTTCTCAGCTCTGGCACTCTCTCTCAGCTAAGCTGGGCCGCCAGGTAACGAAGAAAAATTTGCGGGCTATTCTAACCGAAGTCTGTGAGCTGAAGAGTTTTGTGATTAACCACTATCTTCAACCTGGAGACGCATTTGCAAAACTGGATTTTCCTGGCTCGCCTTTGCCGGTGGGGTCTACCTTTTACGTAGAGCGCCCTCCCGTGGAAGACCTGGCGCTCTCAACCCTTCATCAAACCGGTAGCTTGATTCGCATCAAAGCCCCCCTTTGCATGGGCAAAACCTCCCTGATCAATCACCTCCTGGGGGTGGCCCATCAGGCGGGCATATATCCGGTCTTGGTCGATATGCAGCAGGCTGATACAGCGGCTTTGAACAACCTTGATCAGTTTCTGCGCTGGTTTTGCTGGACAATTGGTCAGCAGTTGAACATGGATGCCAAGTTTGATGAGTATTGGATTGAAAGTGCGGGAAGCAAGCTGGGCTGCACCACTTACCTGCAGGAATATATTTTGAAATGGGTCAGTCAACCCATTGTCGTAGCCATTGATAAAATCCACTATCTGATGCGGTATCCAGAGCTGGCCAGTAACTTTTTCCCAATGCTGCGATCGTGGTACGAGCAGGCCAGGGTCCGCGAAGTCTGGCAAAAGCTGCGGCTGATCATTGCCCATTCAACCCAGCTAGAGATGCCGCTCCAGGTCAACCAATCTCCGTTTAACGTGGGGCTACCATTGACCCTGTCTGAGTTCACGGCGGCTCAAATCAATGATTTAGCTGAACGGTATGAACTTCATAAAGTCGGTATCCATGATTTCCCGGCGCTAAAACCCCTCCTCAAGCTCGTGGGAGGGCATCCCTACTTATTGCAGCTTGCTTTCTACTGGCTGCGTTCGGGGCACCTAACTCTGGCCCAACTCCTCCAGGAAGCCCCAACGGATCAAGGTATCTATGGAGAACATCTGCGTTACCTTTGGCTGACTTTGCAGCGGGATGAAACTTTGATGCAGGCCTTTCACACGGTGCTATCGTCCCCTTTGCCGGTGGCGCTAGACACCGCCATTGCTTATCAACTGGAAGGGATGGGGCTGGTGCAAATTCACGGGATGAAAGTCTCCCTTCGGTATGAGCTGTATCGGCAGTATTTCTCCGCTCATCTAGAAGGAACCTATGGTTAACCATCCTTACCAGGTGGGGGGAAGCCTAGCTGCCGATGCCGTCACCTATGTCTACCGTCAGGCCGACCAGGAACTTTATGAAGCTTTGCAGGCAGGCGAGTTTTGCTACGTATTGAGTGCTCGTCAGATGGGCAAATCGAGCCTGCGGGTGAGGGTGCAGCAGCAGTTGCAGCGGCTGGGCTGTCGCTGCGCCTATGTGGACATGACCCAACTGAGCAGCGAACCGGTTACCCATCAACAGTGGTATCGGGGCGTCATGCTGGAGCTGCTGAGCAACTTTCAGCTACTGGGCACGGTGAATGTGAAAGCCTGGTGGCAAACCTGGGAATCCCTGCCGATGGTGCAGCAACTGCGCATGTTAATCGACGAAATTCTGGAACAGATCCCAGAAATCCCGCTGCTCATTCTGGTGGACGAAATTGATAGCGTTCTCAAACTGGCCTTTCCAGTTGATGATTTCTTTGCGTTCATCCGCACCTGCCATGAGCTGCGTGCCTATCAACCGGCTTACCGGCGGCTGACCTGGGCTTTGTTTGGCGTTGCCACGCCGCTGGACTTGATGGGCGATCGCCATCGCACTCCCTTCAGCATGGGGCGCATCATTGGTCTGCAAGACTTTCAGCTCGATGAAGCCCAGCCCCTGATCGAGAGCCTCCAGGGCAGCATCACCCATCCCGAAACCATCCTCAAAGCCATCCTCTCCTGGACGGGTGGCCAACCGTTGCTGACCCAAAAACTTTGCCAGCAGGTGGCGCTTTTGAGCCACAGTGCGGCGGCTGTACTGCGGCTTGCCCCTGACACTGAAGCGATCTGGGTAGAGGAACTGGTGCGATCGCACGTCACTGACAACTGGGAAACCTACGACAATCCTGAACATCTGCGGACTATTCGCGATCGCCTTTTGGGGCATCACACCTGCACTGGAAAATTGTTGCCGCTTTACCAGCAAGTACTAGCACAGGATGGCCTTACCTGGGATGGGAGTGTCGAGCAAACTGAGCTGCTGCTGACCGGGGTGGTAAATCAACAGGCAGGCAAGCTGCGGGTGAAAAACAGGATTTACCAGACGGTGTTTGGCCTGAAATGGGTTCACGAACAACTGGATCGCTGGCCTGCCGCTGCTCCCGTTGGCCTGCCCGCTCAAAATGAATAGGTCTGACATAAGTAGGTCAGCACAATTAAATTCATGTTAGAAAACCGGGGCGCTCCCCCGGTTTTCTAACCTTCGTTTTTCAATGCAGTTCTACTTAGTTTGACCGATGTCTGAATATATAGCGCTACGCTTTCGTGTTAGGACGCTTCAGAGGTGTGGAACCCCCGCGTCGCAGGGGTTCCACACTCAAACCTTAGCTCGTAGGGCTATATCCGCAGATGACGCAGATGGACGCAGATAGGGAAGCAACAAGAACGCCATTCATCTGCGAAATCTGCGAAATCTGCGGACAAATATCACACTGCTCCGACAAACGATCAAACCTCTTTCAAAAGGTGCGTAAGTCCTAAAAAAAACAGACCTAGATAGTCACCTAGATCTGCTCTGCTTCCCGTTGACGGTAATCGTTGGGCCAGTCATGGAACTCTGGACGCGCCAGGTGGACGTCAGGTTCCCGGCTTTCTCAAATAATCAGACGTCAGGCGTTGCCGTTTTCTGCAGCGGTGCGGGCCAGGACTTGTGCCGTGAGCTTGTCGGGCACCTCCTGCAGGTGATCGTAGGTCCACTGGAAGGAGCCGACGCCCATGGTGAGCGATCGCAACTCGACAATCAAATCCTGCATTTCCGCCTGGGGCAGGTAGGCAGACACCTCATCCCAGCCGCGCCAGTTGGCCTTGGCTTCGTAGCCCAAAATCTGGCCCCGCCGTCCGCTGATCAACCGCAGGGCGTTGGAGGTGAACTCCGTCGGCACGGAAATCACCACGGAGAGGATGGGTTCCAGCAGCTTGGGTTGGCATTTCTGCATCCCTTCCTGCATGGCCAGACGGGCGGCCTGCTTGAAGGCTTGCTCCGAACTGTCCACCGCGTGGTAGGAGCCGTTGGTGAGGGTGACAGCCACATCTACGACGGGGAAGCCCAAAGGCCCGTGGGCCAGGTATTCCCGCACGCCGGTTTCCACACCGGGGATGTACTGCTTGGGCACCACGCCGCCCACAATGGTTTCGCTGAAGGTAAAGCCCTCACCCCGGCCCAATGGCTTGATGTCGAGGTACACGTCGCCAAACTGGCCGTGCCCGCCGGACTGCCGCTTGTAGCGCCCGTGGATGGCGGCGGCGGCCTGCTGGATGGTTTCCTTGTAGGGGACGTGGGGCAGGTGAGTAACCATACTGAGGTTGTGCTTGCGGCGCAGGCGATCCAGGGCAATTTTCAGGTGAATATCGCCCTGGCCCCAGAGAATGACCTCGTGGGTGTCGCCGTGCTGCTCCCAGGTGAGGGAGGGGTCTTCTTCCACCAGCTTGCCCAGGGCGCTGCTGAGCTTGACTTCGTCACTGCGCTTTTCGGGGGCGATCGCCAGGGCATAAACCGGCGTCGCATCCGGAGCCTTGGGCAGAGGCGAGAGGGTTCCCAAATTAGGGCTGAGGGTGTCACCCGTGCTGACGCCATCCAGGCGGCCCAGGGCCACGATCGATCCTGCCTGGGCCTCGGTGACGCTGTTCTGCTGCTGGCCCATCAGCTCGTAAATGCCACCCACGCGCACGCCGTTGAGGATGATGCCGTCCTGGAGGCTGCCCTGCCACACCCGCACCAGGGAGAGCTTGCCGCCCTGGGGAGTGAAGTAGGTTTTGACCACCTGGGCGAGGGGTAAAGTATCCGCAGCGTCGGCCAGTCCGCGTCGCTGGGCGGTGGCGCTGGGTTCAGGAGCTTCCCGCACCAGGGCATCCAGCAGGGGGCGCACGCCAAAGTCTTCCTGGGCCACGCCAAACAGCACGGGCACAATCAGGTCGGCCCCCAGCTCCATCTTCAGGTCGGAGAGGATTTCTTCCTGGGAGGGTTCGATTTCCTCCAGCAGCTCCTCCAGCAGGTGATCGTCAAAGTCTGCGAGGGTTTCCAGCATTTCGTCGCGGGCGGCCTGCTCGTCGGCTTTGAGGTGTTCCGGCAGGGGCACAATGTCGGCAGGCGCACCGGCATGGTAGTGAAAGGCGGTTTCGTTCACCAGGTCAATAAAGCCTTTGAGGTTCTCGCCCTGGCCGATGGGGTACTGGTGCAGCACCAGGGGACGGCTGGATACGGCCCTGAGGGCGTCCATCACTTCCCGGAGGTTGACCTGCGCCCGATCCATTTTGTTGATGAAGAGGATGTGGGGAATTTCCCAATCATCTAGAAACTGGAACAGGGGGGCGAGGGTGAAGGCGCGGTCGGCTTCCGGTTCGCAGACGATGATGGCGGCGTCTACCCCCACCAGGGCGTTGTAGGTTTCCTGGCACAGTTCCACCGAACCGGGGCAGTCTAAAAACGTAAAATGAATGCCGCCATACTCGGTGCTGGCGGCATTGACTTCGACACTCATCTGGCGATCGCGGGCTTCCGGGGTACCATCACCGACCGTGTTGCCATCGGTGACCGTGCCTTTGCGCGAAACGGCTCCGGTGACTGACAACAGGCTTTCCAGCAGGCTGGTTTTACCGCTGAGGTACGGGCCGACAATCGCCACGTTTCGTGAGCCAGAGGTTACCCTTTGAGTCATAATTGCCCACTCCTTTTCAGAGACATACTAAAAACAGGCAGTTGAGGTGCAGCGCCAAAATCTTAAGAAAACCCAAAAGAAATTGGCGAGTGAACTAATATGAAGTAGCGGGAAAAAAGCGTTTTCAAATCGGAAACAGGTAGAAGAGGTTTTGCCCTATCTCTGTGAAGCGATATCGAGCAGATTCTCAGAAATTACCCTAAGAAATGATTAAACGACGAGCTAACTGCAACCCTCCTGGATAGGCGATCGCCCCTTTCTAAAGGCATAAAACCGGGTCGTTTCCATCAAGAACCAGGCTTGATCCCACCGACGTTAACAAGTAGGAAATGTGGTGTCCCAACTGCTATAAAGCCAGCTTAACCTGGGCATAACGGGGTGCGATCGCCCGGTTACGAAACTTAGATCCCGGTTACGAAAATTCATGACACTGAGCTAAGTTGTATAGCAGTTCTGTGAGAGGTAGGGCGGGCGCAACTCGCCCCATCTCTCACAATCGTTATTCACGGACGGCTTGAGTCACTGTAGCAAGGGAACGATACCAAAACTCAATGGGCAGCAAAACATCAGATTCTTTTAACAGCAACGGAGCAAAAAATGGGGTAGGTGAATCGCCCCGGCAGCCCGTGATTCGCCTGGAAAACGTCTCCCGCGTCTATGGCTCAGGGGAGGCGCTGATTCGGGCGTGCGATCGCATCAGTCTTAACATTAACCGGGGTGAGCACTGCGCCATCGTTGGCCAGTCTGGCTCGGGCAAAAGCACCCTGATGAACATTATTGGCTGTTTGGATCGGCCCACCTCCGGGCACTATTTTCTGGATGGCGTAGACGTTTCCCGACTGGGCAAGCGGCGGCTGGCTCGTCTGCGGAATAGCAAGCTGGGCTTTGTCTTCCAGCGCTACGAGCTGCTGCCCAACCTGACGGCGCTGGAGAACGTGATGCTGCCCATGATGTATGCCGGGGTGGGGCGGACAATTCGCCACAAACGGGCGGTCTATGCTTTGCAGCGTATGGGCTTGGGCGATCGCCTCCACAAACGACCGGGGCAGTTATCAGGAGGGCAGCAGCAGCGGGTGGCGATCGCCCGCGCCATTGTCAACCGTCCGGTGCTGCTGCTGGCGGACGAACCCACGGGTGCCCTGGACACCCAGTCGGCCAAGCGGGTAATTGAGATTTTCTCGGAACTGCACGCCAGCGGCATGACCCTGATCACGGTGACCCACTCCCATGAGGTGGCCTGCTACAGCCAGCGCATCATTCTGGTGCGCGACGGTCGGGTGGTGCATGATCGGATGACCCCTGAGGATGTGCGCCAGGTCACGCCACTGTAGGCTGACACCCCGCACCCACATTTGCTTTAATGGACTTTGTTTTTGGCCAGCCTCAAAGTTGAAATTTTGCATTGCCCGCTCAAATTAGGGAATGTATCGTGCCTCAGTCAGACGTGAATCCTCAAAATGTTCGCCCGACCCAATCCTCCCCTCCAGCTAGTGCTGATGCTGAGGGCCATGCCAGGCGCAACTCTACCTTTCCGACCGAACCCTACGCCAGCGGTAACGGTGAATTCAATCGCGAACTCCCCAGCGAGCACAGCCCTGACCCTTTTGAAAGTGACCTGTTCGCCGATGAGGCTACCACCAAGCGCCGCGCTGGCGTGCAGTGGCTGGTGGCCTCTGGCCTGCTCCTGGTGGCTGGATTAGGGGGGTGGTTTGCCTACGAGACCTGGCTCCGCCAGCCGCCCATGCCGGTCAGCGTGGTGACTGCGCCCGCCCAAATTGACGACCTGGAGATTACCGTGACCGAGTCTGGCATGGTGCAACTGGGAGGCCAGCAAACCTTTAAAGCCCCTGAAGATGCCACCGTAGAAAACATTTTTGTGGAGGAAGGGCAGCGGGTCAGTGAGGGGGAAGTGCTGCTGGTGCTGCGGGCGCGGGATCTCCAGCAGCAGCTGGATAACGCCCAGGTGGATGAACAAATTGCCCGCAATGAGCTGGAGCGCGATCGCGAACGCATTCAAGAACAGCAGGCCAAGTTAAACCGGGCGCGCGATCGCCTCCAGGAATCCCAGGATCTGCTCAACCAGGGCTATATCTCTGAGGATGAATATCTGACCGATCAAAACAACGCAGAAGACGCCCTATCAGCCCTGCGCGATGCCGAAGTCCGGCTCACCAATTCTGAGCTGAAGCTGCGCAACGAAGAACTCCAGGTGCGCAACCTCCAGGCCCAGCTCAAGGACACCCAAATCCTGGCTCCCTTCGATGCCGTGATCCTTGATATTGAGGTCAATCCAGGGGACGGGGTGCAGCAGGAGGGCGAGCTGCTTACCATTGGCGACCCCCAGCAGGAGGCGGTGATCATGCAGCTCAATGCCCTTAATGCGCTGGATGTAAAGGTGAACATGCCGGTGCGGGTGAGCATGATCGGCCCCGACCCACAGACGTTTACCGGACGGATTTACCAGGTTTCGCCGCTGGCGATCGCTCGCAGCAATAACAACAACGACGATCAGGCCACCATCAAAGCCGTGGTCATACTGGATGCCCCCAGCCAGACCCTGATACCGGGGAGCACCGTCAGCGTAGAGATTATCCTGGATCAGCGTACCGGCGTGGTGACGGTGCCCATCGCGGCGGTTCACACTGACGGTGGGTCGCCCTACGTATGGGTGAAAGATCAGGACGACACCGCCCAGCAGCGCTCGGTGGTTACCGGGCTACAGAACGTAGAAGTGGTAGAAATCACCTCTGGTTTGATGGATGGCGACGAGGTGGTGGTCAATGTGCCGCCCGATGTGCCCCTCACCCCTGGAACGCCCCTGGCTGATCCAGGTGCCACCGAGGCAGGTCCGCTGCCCTGAGCTGCCCCCGTTCGTTTCTGGCCACCATTCACTGACGAGTTGAAATTCAGCCACCATGGCCCTTTCACCCCTCGATTTGATGCTGGTAACCCTGAAGGATCTGCGCGGCAACCTGGTGCGCTCTGGGCTGACTATGTTGGGCATCTTCATGGGGGTGGCGGCGGTCAATGCCACCCTTAATATTGATGCCATCACCACTGCACAAATTCAGCAAAAGCTGAACGAACGGGACAATCCCTACGTCAGCCCGTGGATTTATGACCCCTCCTGGGAAAAAGACCCACCGAAGTTGGACGACGAAGAACTGCTCTTAATTCAGCGGGAAATTCCTGGCATTCAAAGCTTTAGCACGGTGAATGAAGTCTACGGAATCTCAAACGTTCAGTATCAGGGGCAGGTTGCTGAGCAGTTTAGTCTCTATGGGGTGTCGCAGGGCTACCAGCAGGTCACCGGACGCAAGCTTCTGGAGGGACGATTTTTTGATCCCCTGGATTTTGACCAATATCATGCAGTGGCCGTCATCGATGAAGTGATGATGCAGCAGCTCTTTCAAGGCGAGTCGCCCATCAATCGGGGCATCTATGTGCGAGGAATTCGCTTTACCGTAATCGGTGTCAGTGAAACGAAGAAAACCTGGGCCGAGCAGGAACCTTCAGGGGAAATCTGGATCACCGACAACTATGCGACTACGCTCTCTTACACGTTTAACCAGCGGCGATCGCAGTTTTCCCTGCAAAAACTAGACGACTATAAAGCCGTTGAGGAAGCCCTGGAGGCATTCTTGACCCAGCGCTATCCTGGCTTTGAAGTGTGGATTTCCAGCAACGCGGATGACCTGTACAAAGAAGAACAGCAGCAGCGGGCATCGGCGCGGGTGCTCAACCTGGTGGGGCTGCTGTCGCTGGTGATTGGTGGGGTGGGCATCGCCAACATTACCGTGGCGGCGGTAGTGGAGCGCACGCGGGAAATTGGGCTGCGGCGGGCGATCGGCGCAACCGACCTGGAGGTGATGCTGCAGTTCATCACCGAAGCCGCCATCCTCAGCCTGGTGGGGGGGCTGCTGGCGGTGGTCACCGTGCATTTCCTCACGCAAACCGCCACCACCCGCGTCTTTGAAGCCCCCTACGAGTTTCGCCCCAGGGACGCGACCATCTCCATGGGGGCAGCCTTTGCCGTGGGCGTGGGGGCCAGTTTTCTCCCCGCTCTAAGGGTTACGCGGATTGACATTGTCCAGGCTTTGCGAGGGGAGTAGGGTTGAAAAGTAGAAATATGAAACGAGGGCGATCGCTCATTCTCCTGGGAATCGGCATCTTGGGTTCGGCCATTCTGGGAGCAATAACCCCCACCTGGGCACAAACCACCCCCCCCGTCCCCACCACCCCACCACCCATCACCCCATCCACCACCACCCTTGACCTCACCCTCCCCCAACTCATCACCCTGGTCATTGAAGGCAACCGCGACCTGCGCAACCAAACCCTGAATCGCATCGTACAGCAGCAGGAACTGCGGGAAGCCGAACGCCGCTTTGCCCCCGACTTCACCCCCCGCCTGTCTTTTGAAGCAACTCAGCAGCTCAGCCGCACCCAGACGTTTGGCCTGGAGGAGACGGATCGCACCACCACCGACGAAAGCCTCCTGATGACGGGAGAGATGCTTACCCGCATCGGTACCACCATCCGCATCGATCTCGACCCCATCGACGACGAACAACCCCTCCAGCTCACTCTGCGCCAGCCCCTGCTGCGGGGGTTCGGGCGACGGGTGAACGAGGCTCCGGTGGAGCAGGCCCGCATTGGTGACCAAAGGGGGCAGTTGGCGCTACAGCAAGAGGCGATCGCCACCGTCACCGAAGCAATTGTTGACTACACGGCGCTGATTCAGGCCCAGGAAGCCGTCAAAATTCAGGCGGATGCCCTGGCGCGACGACAGGCCCAGTATGACTTTATCGCCGCCCTGGTGCAGGCCGGACGACGCCCCACCATTGATTTAGTGGAGGCGGAGGGCAACATCGCCAACGCCCAGCGCGATTTACAGGACGCCCGCAATCTGCTAGCCCAGGCCAATACGGATTTGCTGGATCTGATCGGTACGGATCGGGTGATTGAGTTTACGGCGTCGGTGGAGAGCGTAGAGGAACTGTTTGGGCGATCGCTCAACCAGGTTCCCGAGTCTGACGAAACCGTGCTGATTGAAACCGCCTACGCAAGACGCCCAGACTACCGCATCGCCCAGCTTGCGATCGAGGCAGAAAGACTGGGGCTGATCGTGGCCACCAATAACCGACGGTGGCAGCTCGACCTGGAAGGTAGCGGCACCCTTGGCGATACCTCGGACGCCAGCGTGGGCCTGGTACTCACCCGCGAGTTTACAGACGAAAGCCTGGAGACAGCCCAGCGCCGCAGCCAGGTGAACCTGCTCCAGGAGGAAAATGACCTGGCCCAGCTCACGGACACCATCCGCAACGAAGTAGTGAATCGGCTGGGGGATGTGCGCTCCAATCAGCGGCGGCTGGAGGCGGCCCAGCGGGCCACAGAGTCCGCCCAGCTTCAGCTTGAGGCCGATCGGGAACGGTTTGGCCGGGGGCGATCGGGTACGACTCTGTTTGACCTGACCCAGCGGGAAGAAGCCCTGGTCACCGCCCAAAACGCCGAGCTAACCGCGCGAATTGGGTTACTTAACAGCATTGTCGAGCTAGAGCAAGCGATCGGCATCACCCTCGATCGCTGGGAGGCCAGGGTGGACTTTACGCCGGTATTTGAACCGCCCGATTTACCGTAGATTCTGCCGTACGTTTGGGAATGTCGTAGACAAAGAAGTCATGGGCCATGCGGGTGTTGGGAAAAATGGCCTGGGCTTCGGCCAGCAGGTCGTCCAGAGTGATGTCGTTACCCGGTGCGTAGCGGGGGCTGAAGTGGGTCATAATCAACTGCCGCACCTGGGCCGCAAGAGCCACCTGGGCCGCCATCGTGGAGGTGGAATGGAGCCGCTGATAGGCCAGCTCGGCGTCGCGGTGGGAGAAGGTGGCCTCATGGACGAGCACGTCTGCATCCTGGGCCAGTTCCACCGCATTCTCACAGAAAATCGTGTCGGTACAATAAATGAACTTGCGGCCAATCTGGGTGGGGCCACACAGATCAGCGCCGTTGATGA
Organism: Synechococcales cyanobacterium; assembly: GCA_035285585.1. Taxonomy (GTDB): domain Bacteria; phylum Cyanobacteriota; class Cyanobacteriia; order CAKZMO01; family CAKZMO01; genus JAYKGU01. Next base: position 52,757 of record JAYKGU010000239.1, on the reverse strand, counting down.
TACGTCCGTCGGGCAGATCGATGCGCTCCCCATTCTTCAGCCGTCCGTAAATAGGGCCGGGGGGAATGCCGAGGGCCTTGGCCCGCTCTACATCAAAGTGGCCGGGACGGTCTTTTTCCGCGATGCGGTAGCCAAAGGCAGGGACCCGGTGGGTCAGCTCGGTGCAGTGAACCGTGAATTCTTCGTCTTCAAACACCAGACCGGGCTGCACGGTGTGCACCTTCACGGGATAGGAAAAGTGCGTTTGGGAATAGCGGCCCGCCGCCCGCAGATAGTCCCCCAGCTTGGGCGGCCCATACACATCAATGCGGCTGGGATTGCCCGCCAGACCGCAGCTTGCCAGCAGCCCCATCAGCCCGTAGATGTGGTCGCCGTGCATGTGGGTGATAAAGATGCGGCTGATCTGGCTAATCTTAATGTCGCTACGCAGGATCTGGTGCTGAGTACCTTCACCGCAGTCAAACAGCCAGACCTCCGATCGCTGGGGCAGCCGTAGCGCGATACTCGAAACGTTGCGCGATCGCGTCGGCACTCCAGAGCTTGTTCCCAGAAATGTAATTTGCAAAACGCTGACAACCTAACTAATCTGCGTCGAGACTTCTATAGTGACACATCTTGCCCAGGCTCATCTCGGATTCAGACGGTACCGCAGGAGTAAAAGTTTATCATCTCTTCTGCGGAATTTTGGTCTGGTTTAAGGCTGCTTTACCTAGGCTCCAGGGGCGATCGCTACGATTAAATCAGTAATCCACATCATTTCTCTTCTCTCCGTCAGGGTGCCCTACCCGTTCACCTCAATGACCCCATAAAAAGGACGGAGGAAATTCCTTGGCAGCTCTGTACGGTGACAATCGCGACGATATTCTGGTCGGCTTTGCCAGCGACGATGAACTCTTTGGCTCCGGCGGCAATGACCAGCTCGCTGGCGGCAATGGCAACGACATTCTCTACAGCGGTGAAGGGGATGACGTTGCGGCTGGGGAGGCAGGGGACGATACCCTGTATGGCGAAGCGGGTGATGATGCCCTCTCCGGTGGCGACGACGCAGATTCTCTGCATGGCAGCAGCGGCGATGACGCGCTTCAGGGAGACGGAGGCGACGATACTCTCTATGGCGAGGCCGGAAACGATACGCTATTGGGCGGCTGGGGGGGCGATCGCCTCCTGGGCAGCGACGGCGACGATACCCTCAGCGGCGACGAAGGCGACGACGATCTGGATGGGGGCGTCGGCAACGATGGGCTGGCTGGCGGCTCCGGTGCTGACTATCTTTTCGCTGGCGAAGGGGACGACAGCCTCAGCGGCGGCGACGGCACCGATGAGCTGTATGGCGAAGCCGGGATGGACACCCTCAACGGGGGAGCGGGAGCCGATGTCTTATTCGGTGGCGAGCAGGCCGATGCTATCCACGGCGATGGCGGCGATGATGACGCCTTTGGTGAAGGGGGAGATGACACGATCACGGGGGGAGAGGGACGCGATCGCCTCTATGGCGGTGAGGGAGCCGATGTCCTCCAGGGGGATGGGGACGACGACGAACTCTACGGCGAAGCGGGGGCTGACCAGATTCTCGGTGGGCTGGGGCGCGATCGCCTCTACGGCGGCGAGCAGAACGACCGTATACAGGGCGGCGCAGACGACGACGAGCTGTTTGGCGAAAACGGAGACGACATCCTCCAGGGCGACGACGGCAATGATGCCCTTTACAGCGGCGATGGCAACGACAGCGCCGAGGGCGGTGCTGGGGACGATTTCCTCTACGGCGAAGCGGGGGACGACTGGCTGGTGGGGGCAGCGGGCAGCGACCAGCTCTTTGCCGGAACGGGCACCAACCTGCTGAGCGGCGGCGATGGGGATGACGTTTACTACGTCGGTGTGGGCAACGATATTATTCTCGAATACCTGGATCAGGGGCGCGATCGCGTCATCAGCTCGGCCAACTGGCAGCTTGCCGAGCACCTGGAAGACCTGGTGCTCATGGACAATGAGCTAAATCCGCCGACAGACGGCATGGGCAACGGGCTGGATAACCGCATCACCGGCAATCGGGCAGACAATCTGCTGAAGGGCGGGCAGGGGAACGATTGGCTGTTTGGTGGGGAAGGGCGCGATACCCTCCTGGGGGGTGGTGGGGGCGATCGCTTCGCAGGCGGCGCAGGCAATGATCTAATTCGCTCGGGCGGCGGTAAGGATCGGCTGATTTATGCAGGCGATGCTCCCTTTAGCCGGGAAGCGTTCGGCCAGGACAAGATCGAGAACTTTTCGGTGAAGCGCGATCGCCTCGTCCTCGACCAAACCGTGTTCACGGCATTGAGTAGCCGCAAGGGTCGGGGCTTCTCCGTCGCCGCCGATTTTGCCATCGTCACCTCCAACCGGGCCGCCGCCAGCAGTGGGGCAGTGGTGGTCTACAATGCCAGAAACGGCAACCTGTTCTATAACCCCAATCAGGGCGAAGCGGGCTTTGATACGGGCGGACGGTTCGCCAAGCTCCTGGGGGCACCCGACCTTATGGCGGATAATTTTGTGATTCAGGCGTAGCCTGGTATAGCCCTACGGGCTAAGGTTTGAGTGTGAACCCCCGCAACGCGGGGGTTCACACTTCTTGAACGTCCTAACGCGAAAGCGTAGCGCTACATAACACGATCGCCCCAAACCTTCCTACCGCCCCAGCACCGTCGGATTTCCCAGATCAAACACGCCCGCAATGCAGCCCGTCATCAGGGTGGCCAGGGTCGCCGCCCACAGCGCCTTCCACACCACCGCACTGATGTCTTTCCGCCGCGAGGGCACCAGTGCCGCCAGTCCCCCCGCAAAAATGCCCACCGAGGGAATGTGGGCAAAGCCGCACAGCACATAGCTGACGATTAGCATGGTGCGATCGCTCACTTCCCCCGCCGCCGCCAGGGTCGCCAAGGTGCGATAGGGGGGCACCGCTGTCTCCAGCAGGCGGCGGCCAATAATCATGGAGGCTTGCCACAGTTCTGTCCACTCCAGGGACACCCCGGTCAGGAAGGTCAGCGGCAGGAACAGCGCCCCCAGAATGTTCTCCAGGGTGATCACCGAGAAGAGCTGCCCAATGGGGCGCAGCAAGACATTGGGACTATCCGCCAGGTTAGCCAGGTTGGCAAACACCAGGTTGAGCAGGGCCACCAGCCCCAGAATGGCCACAATCACCGCCGCAATTCCCACCGCCAGCTTCACGCCATCCAGCGCCCCCAGGATCAGGCTGTCCATGGGGCTTTGCCGCTCTTCGGCGTCTTCGGTCACGTTGGGAATCACGCCCAGGGTCTTCGGTACCTCCCGCTCCGGCACGACTAGCTTGGCCATGATGAAGCAGGCCGGAATCGTCAGAATCGACGCCGACATCAGGTGGCCGGTAATGGCCGGGAAGGTGGGCCGCAGAAACCCCGCATACAGGGCCAGCACCGTGGAGGCGATGGAGCCAAAGCAGGAGGTCAAAATGGCGCACAGCTCGCTGCGGGTCAGGCTCTCCAGAAATGGCTTCACCGCCAGGACTGACTCGATGCCCACGAAAATGTTAGCTGCCCCCGCCAGGGACTCGGCACCGCTGATGTTCATGGTGCGGCGAAAGATCTTGGCGAAGACGCTGACGATGGGCTGGATGATACCCAGGTTGTAGAGCAAGCTGACGATCGCTGAGAAGAAAATCACCTGGGGCAGCGCCCGAAAGGCAAAGATATAGCCCAGGTCGAGCTGGCCAGGGCCGAGGCGATCGCCCGGAATCGGCGTATACGGTGGCGTAATTGCCCTGGCGATCCACCGTCCAGCCAGTACAGGCCCAGCAGTGGGGCCGGGCTGGGGCACAAATAGGGGGCTAAATAGAAAACGCGCCCCCGCTTCGGAGGCATCGATCACGGCGTTGAGGCCATCGTTGAACAGCAGCACCAGGTCACGGGTGAGGGGCACCAGGAAGATGAGCGCCCCCAGGATGAGCTGTAGCCCAATGCCCCAGGCGATAACTTTCCAGGGGATGGTGCGGCGATCTTCGGAGCCGAGCCACGCGATCCCACACAGGCCAAACAGCCCCACAAACGACAAGAGGTTCAGCATAGTGCGTGCAGTGTGCTGGGAGTACTCTGCGGTTCACCTAAACGTTACCCGAAAATGAGGCGATCGCATCCGCAGATTTCCCCACCCTGGGTCACGATTTGTGACCAACCATCAGCATGTTTGAATTCAAATGACGGAATCGGAGGGGGCCAGCTACCGGAAAATACAGGTCGTACCGCTCCACAAAGTTTCTACCCTGGCATCCTGGCCGCTGCCGCTCAAAACACCTCCCAGACCCCCAGCAGTAAACTCGGTGCCCAGCGAGCTTTGAAAAACTTCTGCAGCATAAACCTGGTTCAGCTCAGTGTGGGTGGATCCGGGGCCAATGCCGCTGATGGTGGTGAGCCGTCCGGCGTTTTCTCGCCGCCCATCGACCGTCCAGCCTGCGAAGCGATCGCCCGCAAACCAGAGAGTCAGTCCATCCGCCCAACTGGCGAAGGACAGCGGCCCCGCCCCACATTCATTGTTAATGCCCTGATCTGCCGGACGGTCGCGCAGGTTGGTCAGAATTGCAAGCACCTCATCGTGCCCCATCCCAAACGGCACGGGTCTGGTGGAACCTGTTGCGGCGTTTACCAACCGCAGCCCTTCAGAATCCAGGGCCACGAGAACCGAACTCGCTGCGGCAGGCGTTGCAACAGGCGGTGTCGTGGGGGTTGTCGCATTGGAGATCCGCCACCGATCAAACTGGTCTTCCGAGCAACCATTGATATATTGGTTGAACACCCAGCCATCGAGTGGCTCAAACCGCTCATTGGGCACGGTGCTGTATACCCTGGCCGCCAGCCGTACCCAATTTCCCTCACGGTACTGGGCGCGGACGCCGTCTCCCCGATTGAGCTGGGCGATCGCCGCATACTGGGTGCCTGGGCCGCTGCGGACATTGACGCTGTTGCCTGTGATAAAGCTACATTCCGTATTCTGCTGTAGCTCAATGCCGTAGTCGGGATCAATCATCGCAGGGTCGGCCTGGGCCAGAGCCTGGTAACCGGCGCGTTCGCGGTCGGCATAGGGAAAAACGGTCGAGATACACAGCAGGCAAATTGTAAACAAACCTGCTTTCGGGATTTTCATCACTCATCACCACTCGTTCTTTTGCGAAGGCTGATAGGGGCAGCAATTTGCTCTGCCTGCCCGTAAAAACCCATATAGGTTAATTCAGCTCGCTGGGGAACTCTTCCGGTAAATCGGATGGGGCGATCGCCGCTGATTCTGCACAGGCAGCGGGGTCAGTCGGCTGGGTGATGACGGAAAAATCCCGATAGCCGCTGGTAAGCAAAAAGCGGGTGACGACGGTTTCTGCCCGGTCGTTGGCCTGCTCCAGAATGCCGTTTTCGCAGGCGGCGGTGAGGATGCGCTGGAGGGTTTCCCGCTGGGCCAGATCCTGAAGCTGGGGAGCAACGTCTGGCCCCAGACCCAGAAATCCCCGATCGTAGTCGTAAACCTGGGAGCGGGTGACATCAATTTTGTGGTCGAGAATTTCCGGAGGCGGTAGCTGGATCTGCACCTGGTTCCCCTGGACGGATACGTCCGTTGGCTGCAGCGCACTGAGGTCTACCCCCGCCCTCACCTCACCGTAGGCAATGTAAAGCAGGGTAGTTTTGCCGATGACGTAATTACCGAGGGTGCGATCGCGACTGGCGGGCACCACCGACTCCATGGTGTAAATTGCCGTGGTCAGCTCACTGGCTCCCTGCACCTGCTCCACTACGAGCGATCGCACATCGACCTGGGGGGCGGGCTGCTCAAACGACAGAAACGAGGCCATGGTGTGACTGAGCCAACTGCCGGTGCGCCAGAAGCTCATGAGGATCAGAAAGGTAGCGATGGCAATGCCGCTCTGGGCAACCAGCAGTAAAAATTTCACGATGCCGTTCATGCCAGTTCTCCCCATGCAAGTCCCCTCCCTTAGCTTAGCGTTTGATGCTCCCGTACCAGACCAACCGGGTTGTGGCGATCGCGCCCTCTCCCATTACAATGATCTTAACGGTTGGCTTGACGGCTCAAAGTCGTCGATTGTGCCAGTGGGCGATCGCCATGTGCTTCCAAACTCACGCTGGATTTTCTACTGAATTATGCTGCTGAAATCTACGACCCGTCACGTTCGCATCTTTAGCGCCGCAGTTGAAGAAAATGAACTCGTTCCCAGTGTAGACAAGCTCACCCTCGACGTAGACCCTGACAACGAGCTGATGTGGAGCGATGACGCCCTGCAAATGGTTTACCGCAAGTTCGATGAGCTGGTGGAAGCCTACGACGGAGCCGATTTAACGGACTACAATCTGCGGCGCATTGGCTCTGACCTGGAGCACTACATCAAGTCGCTGCTGGAGCAGGGCACGGTTTCCTACAATCTCCAGAGCCGCGTTCGCAACTACAGTCTGGGGCTACCCAGGGTCGCGGAAGACATCAGCGTCTGAACCCAAGGGCACGGTAATGCCATGCCCCCGGTCCAAGAATTTCACCTTGCTCAATTCGCCTCCCTTAGTAACAGTACTTGCCGTCCTGGGGCTGGGGATTGTCGCTGGCTTTGCGGAGGACACCCAGCAGGGTCGAAACAATCACGCAACGAAGGGCGCGGCTGTTGGTGTGTCCCTTGAGGGTGAGTCGGCCCAGTTGTCCTCTGACGTTGCCGTTTTGGTCAAACCGCATGTAGTAGACGCCGTTTGAGTTGGGGAGGCTCGATTCGGCATCAATACCGATGCCCCTGGGCAGTGGCTGCCACTGTATCCCCGTCAGCAGCGCGTCTGGGTCATGAATGGCCCATTCAACCTGACCGCTCTGCTCCCGAAAGCTGATCCGTCGTTCTGTGCGCGATCGCTTGGCTTCGGTTTGGGCCTGACGCATGGCCAGATAAACCTGATCCTGCCCTGCGGTAAGGGTTTTCGCGTTTAGGAAGGTCAGCCAGGCGGGGACGGCGATCGCCATCAAAATTCCCAAAATTGCCGCAACGGCTAGCGTTTCCAGCAGGGTAAATCCACTGGTGGTACCCGTTCTTCTCCGCAGTTGATGGTTGCCCGAACCCACAGCACGCTGTTGGACGGCCAGCTGCCGTCCGTGCCTCCAGCTTTTTGATGACATAGATTCACCCCGATTATTTGGACTGAGATTATCCGGTCTGAGCATTAAGCTGAACCGCTCGATGTTTTTTCGCGATGCTTCAGCTATTTTTCAGCCGCATTATCTTGAAAAAAATTCCAGTCCTACCAGGGAAAATTCACGGAATCTTCACCGATTGCAGCAGCCGCTCCACCACGGTAGTCGAGCGACGGCCACTGTTGACGATTAGCCTGTGGGACAACACGTAGGGAGCCAACCGCTTCACGTCATCAGGGAGGGCATAATCCCGGCCATCCAGAAATGCCAGCGCCTGAGTGGTGCGATAAAGGGCCACGGTTCCCCTGGGGCTAGCGCCTAGAACGACTTCCTCGTCCTGGCGGGTGGCCCGCACCAGGTCGATCATGTACTGCTGAATCGACTGCTCTACCTTGACCTCCAGACAGTGCTGCCGTAGGGCCGTCACCTCCTCCAGGGAGATGCAGGGTTGGAGGGCGTCAGAGGCGGTGCGATCGCCCAGATTGGCCAGCATTTTCAGCTCCTCAGCCTCAGAGGGATATCCCAGACTGAGGGACACGGCAAACCGATCCATCTGGGCTTCGGGCAGGGGGAAGGTGCCCTGATATTCCACCGGGTTTTGGGTGGCAATGACAAAAAAGGGATTGGGAACCGTCCGGGAAACGCCATCAATGGTGACCTGCTTCTCCTCCATCACCTCCAGCAGCGCTGACTGGGTGCGGGGGGTGGCCCGGTTGATTTCGTCGGCCAGCAGCACATTGCCAAAAACCGGCCCCATCATAAACTCGAAGGCACCGGTCTGGGGATTCCAGATATTGGTGCCGGTGATGTCAGTAGGCAGCAAATCGGGGGTACACTGCACCCGCTTGAAAACGCCATCAATGGAGCGAGCCAGGGATTTGGCCAGCAGGGTTTTGCCCACACCTGGCACATCTTCCAGCAAAACGTGGCCCCCCGAAAACAGGGCGGCCAGCACCAGTTGAATTGCGTCGTCCTTACCAACGATGGCCCGGCTGAGGTTTTGGGTCAGCCGCTCGATACTTTCTCGCATAGTGGGGTCTTCCAAACGGTTGGGCTAGGGTCTGTATTCTGCCCTATTTTGCCCACAAAGCCCAAAAGACCACACTACAGCTCAGCCACCGCCCGCTCGATGAGCCGCCGCGCCAGGGTTTGCACCCCCGTATGCTCGTAGTACTTGACGCTGATGTCGAGGAACGCCCCCAGATAGTCGAGCTTGCTCTTTGAGCCTTCCACAAACTGACTGAGGTTTTCCACCAGCCCCTCTTGGGTTATGCCCCGGTCGGACACGAACCGATCCATCCAGCCCTGGGTGGCCTCAAAACTTTCGGTGATGAAGGCCAGTTTCCCTTTGGCGTCTTTGCCGGGAATTTCCTTTTCCACCCCTTTGAAGGTCTGGTTCTTCTCCAGCTCAGATGGCCCCATGCCCTTGATGGCGGCCAAAGCTTTCGAGCTGAAGTCGGCTCCCAGGGGAATGACGCCGTCAAAGGCCACCAGGGCCGCCATGCGCATCAGAGACTCCTGGCCGTAGTCGCCCAGGGCCTTGAGAAAATCTCCCAAACTGTCGCCAGGGATGCCGTTGATCTGGCAGAAGGCAACAACCTCCGTCACCAGCTTGACACAGAGGTCAATGGTTTGGGCCTTTTCGGGCTTGGGGGTGACGTTTTTCAGGAAGCTCAGGAAGGTGTCCTGGCCGATGCGGTTGGCGATCGCCGCTGCTCCTAACAGCCCCGACGCTGCATCCACCGACTCATAGAGCCATAGTGCCCGCTGGTAACCCTGGGAGCGATCGTTGAACAGGGCCACCGCCCGCTCCCCGACGGCCGTTACCATTGCCTCGTTGGTTTCCCCCGTCACGGCTCGAATGGTATTGTCAAACCCCACCAGATTGTCCCACTGGCCGGGTACAAAGGTATCGAGCGATCGCAGGGCCATTACCGTCAGCCCCCCCTTGGGCAGCCGATCCACCACTTCATAGATTTTTTTGCTCACGGTGTCCTCCTCAAAGAGGCTAGGATTGATGATCTAAAAGGATTTAGACTGCAGGCTGGGGAACCAGAACGGGCGCTGTCGGCGAGGACGGTTCTGGGGTGGCGGGGGCTGGAGTGTCCTGAACCACTGGCTCCGATGCTGCTGGAGACTTTTGAAGCATAGACGCTGCATCCAGTTGGGCCAGCCCCAGCAGGTCAAACTTCTGCAGCCAGGCCTCCCGGTCTGCCTGGGTAAAGCTGGGGCTGCGGGAAAGCACTTTGACCTGGTAGCGACCGTTCACCAGGAGGCTTGTGGCGGTGTCGCCCTGGTTGACCGCGGGATAACCGGCGATCGCCTCGGTCGCGCCTTCATACTTAGCAGCGGCGGCGGGCAGGCTGAGGGTATCGCTAATGGCCAGCATGGCCAGGGTTTCCCCATCACGCTTGAGCTTGTACTCGGCGAAGCCCTGCTTTTCCTGGGCCGGGACGACTTCGTAACTTCCCTGAGAGCCAGGGAAGAACTGGTTGAATGTGCCCCCCTTCTCGGCCTGGCGGTTGACTGCTTTTTCGGCATTGAAGCCGGTGGTTTCTTGCTGCACCTGGTCGTACTTGGAGGGTGCGGCGGAGCAGGCGGTTAGCAGGAGGACAACACTGAGCAGAACGGGGACGAGTCGCTTAACCCATCGAGAGACGTTCATAGCTTGACTCCTAAGGCGGTGGTTAGAACAATTTTATGTGAAGCGAGGGAATTTAATCTGCCCTGCATGAAACTTAGATTAAGGAAAAAACATTAAGGGCGCGATAACGTCGCAACCTTAAAAGGCGATAACCTGGTGAGCAGCATCCAGAATTCTCCCTGGATTGCCCCCGATCGCCCAAGCATGCCATCCAAGGTGATTTCTGAAGATGATCCTACCCGACGATGTCGATGTCGGGGCAAATGGCTATTTGTCCCGACCAATCGTTATAACCGGGCATCCACCGATTTCGGTATTCCAACAGATTTAGAAAGTAAATTTTCATCAACTCTGTATTCAAAGTTTTTTGTATTTTCTTATACTAAGGTTAAAGACTGTAAGAGCAGTGCTCAGTGCCTGCCTACCTACCACGGTAATCCCACTGTTAATCCATTCCCATCCCCGGCTAGTTTAAGAGGAAACCAGGAGTGAGTCCGTATCCGTCCAGTCAAACCACCGGTCGCAAACGATATGATCCCGAGGCGATCGCCCGCTACTACCGCTACCGTCCCTGGCAGGCCATCTGGCGAGCACTCACCATCGTCTGGTTCTTCACCGGGTTTGTCATTGACTTAAAGCTCGACGATTTCCTCAATCGCTCTGAGCGAGAGAAGCTCAAGCGAGCAGCCCAGCTTCGCCGCATCCTCACCCGCCTGGGGCCAACCTTCATTAAGGTGGGGCAGGCCCTCTCCACCCGCCCTGACCTGGTGCGCAAAGACTTTTTAGAAGAGCTGGTCAAGCTTCAGGATCAGTTACCGCCCTTCCCCACCGACATCGCTTTCGCCATTATCGAGCAAGAGCTTTCCGCCCCCGTCGATGAGGTTTTTAGCACTATTTCCCCCCAACCGATAGCCGCTGCGAGTTTGGGGCAGGTCTACCAGGCCAGTCTTTACACCGGCGAACAGGTCGCAGTGAAGGTGCAGCGTCCCCGCCTCTTGCCGAAGCTGACCCTGGATCTCTACCTGATGCGCTGGGCAGCGGGGTGGATTGGGCCACTGCTGCCCCTGAACCTGGGCCACGGCCTGCCGCTCATTGTCGATGAGTTCGGTACCAAGCTGTTTGAAGAGGTCGATTATTTGAACGAAGGCCGCAACGCCGAAAAGTTTGCGGCCAACTTCCAGGACGATCCGCGCGTGAAAGTGCCCAGCATCTACTGGCGCTACTGCAGCGACCATGTCCTTACCCTGGAGTGGATTGACGGGTTCAAGCTCACAGATACAGAGCGCATCAAGCAGGCCAGCCTGGATGAAAACGTGCTGATTGAGATCGGCGTTACCTCGGGTCTGCAGCAGTTACTGGAACATGGTTTTTTCCACGCCGACCCCCACCCCGGCAACCTGTTCGCCATGGCTGACGGTCGGATGGCCTACATCGACTTTGGCATGATGGATCAGCTCGACCAGGGCACGAAGGAAACCCTGGTGGATTCGGTGGTTCACCTCATCAATAAGGACTACGACGACCTCGCTGTAGACTTTGTCAAGCTGGGCTTCCTCACCCCCGACACCAATATCATTCCCATCATTCCTGCCCTGGAAGCGGTGTTCGATACAGCGATTGGGGAGAGCGTGCGGGACTTCAACTTCAAAACCATCACCGATCAGTTCTCGGAGCTGATGTACGAGTATCCGTTCCGGGTTCCGGCCAAATTTGCCCTGATTATCCGTTCCCTGGTAACCCAGGAAGGGCTGGCCCTCAGCCTCAACCCCAGCTTCAAAATTGTGGAAGTGGCCTATCCCTACGTAGCTCGACGGTTGCTGACGGAGGAAACTCCGGCCTTCCGGCGGCGTCTCCTGGAAATTTTGTTCAAAGACGGACGGTTCCAGTGGCATCGCTTGGAGAATTTGATCGCGATCGCCCGCACCAACGAAAGCTTCGACCTGCTGCCAACGGCCCAGATGGGGCTACAGTATTTCCTTTCCGAGGAGGGTCAGTTCCTGCGGCGACAGATTATCCTTGCCCTGGTGGAAGACGATCGCCTCCACACCGAAGAAGTCGGTCGCTTATGGGATCTGGTGAAGGACGACTTGAAATTTGGCCGACTGGTGAGCGCCGCCTTCGGTGCCCTGGCAGAATTTTCCACGGAGCGGGCCGCCTCAATGATTCCGGCGGTGGCAGCGATCGCTCTCCAGCCGCCGCCTGCGGGGAAGCCAGGGCACTAAATCCGCCCCGCCGGTAGTGCTCTGCCCATTCATGCTATTTTCTTCCTAGTGCGTCATCTGCGTTGCTTCTAGCCATTTCTTGTGATCCCATCGGAGCTATCGGTGCCTGAGAACCTTTATAGTGCCCCTTATTTCCTGCTGGCGGCAGGGCTGTTTGCCAGCATTACCTCCGGGTTAGCGTTTAGCGCGACGCTGAAAGCCTCCCTGAAGGAATGGTCAGACAATCGGACAACCCGTCGCCTGTCAGCCATTCGGGGGGTGCGGCTGCTGATTCCGTTCCTGGGCATCTGCGGCGGCGTCTGCGTGTTTCTGGCGTCGGGTGTCCAGATTTTTGCCTTTTCGCCCCGGCTATCCTACGCGATCGCCCTTCCTTTAACCGTGCTGAGCGGGTTGCTGGTGTGGGTGCAGCTAGGGCAACTGCTGCGCCAGTTCGAGAAAAGCGGTGCCAAAGCCTTTGAGATGAATTTCTTTGAGTGAAGACCCCGTCTGCATTAGAGAATCGCCAGGTCACCTACAGCCCCGCCTACACCCTCGTCCCCACCTACGAGTGCTTCAACCGCTGTCGCTACTGCAACTTCCGGGTCGATCCAGGGCAAGACGATTGGCTTTCCCTGGAAGTGGCCCAACAGCGGCTCCACTGGTGCCGATCCCAGGGCGTCATTGAAATCCTCATTCTCAGTGGGGAGGTGCATCCCCGCAGCGATCGCCGTTCGGCCTGGTGCCAGCATCTCTACGACCTGGGTCAACTGGCGCTGGACATGGGCTTTTTACCCCACACCAATGCGGGGCCACTGAGCTATGGGGAAATGGCAAAGCTAAAGAAGGTGAACGTCTCCATGGGGCTGATGCTGGAACAGATGACCCCTGCCCTGCTCCAGACGGTGCATCGCCACGCCCCCAGCAAGCGTCCTGAGCTGCGGCTGCAGCAACTGGCATGGGCGGGGGAACTGGGCATTCCCTTTACCACCGGGCTGCTGCTGGGCATTGGCGAGACAGAGGCCGACTGGGTAGAAACCCTGGGGGCGATCGCCCACGTTCACCAGCAGTGGGGCCATATCCAGGAAGTCATTCTCCAGCCCCACCGCTTAGGCTCCCGGCAATCCTGGTCTGCCACTGCCATTGCCCCAGAGCAGCTCATACGAGCGGTGGCGATCGCCCGTGAGCTGCTCCCTGCCGACATTACCCTACAGATTCCCCCCAACCTGGTGGAACACCCTGATGTGCTGATTGCCTGCCTGGATGCGGGAGCCAGGGATCTGGGGGGGCTTGGCCCCATTGATGAAGTGAACCCCGACTATGCCCATCCCGAAGTGGCCGCGTTGGCGGAGGTGCTGGCGATCGCCGGATATGCCCTCACCCCCCGGCTACCCGTTTATCCCCATCACGATCGCTGGACGGCGCTCCCCCTCCAGGGAACGCTGCAGAAATGGCGGCAAAGCCTGGAGAACGGGCCTGGAATTGCGAAATCAGGCTGAAACCGGCTGGATCGCTGGGTGATAGGGCACCCGGATCACTTCGGTGGTCAGATCGCCCGCGTCGTGGAGGGTGAGTAGCCGAAAACCGGGGAAGCGATCGCCATCAATGGCAAACTCCTGGCTTTTGGGCACAAACTGCACGCAGGTGGATGGCGTTGCCAGATAGCGGATACCCTGGCGCACTTCGTCCAGCTCCTGGTGAATGTGGCCACAGATCACGGCCCTTACCCCTGGATGGCGGTGGAGAATCTCCTGAAACGCCGCCTGATTCTCCAGGCTAATACCGTCCATCCAGGCAGAACCCACCGACAGGGGCGGATGGTGCAGGGCAATCAGCGCGGGTCGGGTATCCGTCACCTGGAGCTGCTGGTCAAGCCACTCCAGGGAAGCATCGCTCAAAAAACCGTGCACTGCCCCCAACACCTGGGAATCCAGCAGTAGCAGTGTCCAGTTGCCTATTTTCACCCGTTTCTCTAGCGAAAAGGGAGGCCGGTCCAGAATTTCGCCCATCCATCGGGGATCATCATGGTTGCCGGGAATCCAGTAGGTGGGGATTTGCAGGGGGGCGATCGCCTCCCACAGCAGCCGATAGGACTCGGGCGTCTCATCCTGGGAGAGATCTCCGGTGAGCAGCAGCACATCGGGCAGGCGGGGCATCTGACGCAGATGGGCCAGCACCGTGGCAAAGGATTCGTTGGTGGGAATGCCCTTTGATGTCTGCCGGGGGTCAGCGAACAGGTGGGTATCGGTGATCTGGGCGATGAGGTGGGTCATGGCGGGAACTTAGGCAATGGAATGTGGTCTAACCGGCTCAGCTCAAGTATAATGATAGACCTTGCTCTTTTAAGATTTGAACCTGACGCGAACCCGCTGGAGATTGCTATGGCTCGGAAATGTACCTTAACCGGCAAAAAGGCTAACAACGCCTATGCCGTATCCCACTCCCACCGCCGCACCAAAAAGCTACAGGGCGTTAACCTGCAAGACAAGCGGGTCTGGTGGCCCCAGGGCAATTGCTGGGTGCGCCTGCGACTGTCCACCAAGGCGATCAAAACCCTCCAGAAAAAGGGTGTTCAGGCAATGGCCAAGGAAGCAGGCATTGATTTGAGTCAATACGTCTGCCACGAAAGCTAAGCGCCAACCAGCCGGTCAAACAAGCTGATGTCCGCAGCTCGCGCAAAATCGATCCGTGGGCTGGACGGGCGCGCCGCATTGGGAGCAAAATCTGCGTTCGTGCTGAGGCCTGATTGTTTCAGCACTATTTCCCATAGTCATTTGCATGTCCCCCATCCGCATGGTCATCGGTGACGAGGTCATTTCCATCTCTCCCATCTTCATCGGCGGCAGGGGAGGGAGGGGCGGCATTGGCTCCATTTTCACAGAGGCCATGGGCGGCATGGACGGCATGGGGTTAGCCGTGGGGGAATGGCTCTGAGTCATCGCCTGGAAGCTTGCCTGCCATTGCGATGGTGAGGTCAGGCTGAGCGAAGATCCCTGGGCCTGAATGACTTGTTCTCCCTGACTGGTAGAGATGCGAAACAGAATGCTGCTGGTCGTGTGGGACATTTCTGGAGGAGCAGTCCAGGCTCCCGTTTCAAAGCGAGTGGTGGATTGCTGCTGCTGGCCGGGGCTGTGGCTGAGCTGGGTGACCACCGTATACGCCCCCGCATTTTCCAGGTAAATGGTTTGATTGGGGTTCAATTCACAAACGTAGGCCATGCCATCTTTGGGGTGAGGTTGACAGGAGGTGCTCTCCTGTATTGTCGAACACGTCTTCTCCCTGCAGCCATTTCCTCCTAACTTTTTAACCATTTCCGACCCCATCTGACCTGGCCCCCATCCGCTGGGCGGCCTGCTCAAAGGCGATCGCCGCTGCATTCGTTTCCGGCACCTCAAACAGAGCCTGGGCGATCGCCGGAGCCAGGGTAAAGGTATCCAGCCCCTGGGTGGTGAGAAAAGCCACATCCTCCAGGGCGCGAATACTGGCCACCAAAATACGGGTGGTGCTGCGGACGCCTGTCAGGGACTGCTGCATGGCCACCAGCTCAGCCCTGCCGTCTTTTCCGGCGTCGGTCATGCGCCCCAAATAGGGAGCCACATAATCAGCCCCCAGGCCCGCACCGATGAGCACCTGGGGGTGGGCATAGACGGCGGTCAGCGTGATTCGCACCCCCGCCGCCACCAGCCGTGCCGCCGCCGTGGTTCCCGCTTGGGTGATGGGCACTTTGACTACGACGCGATCGCTAATATTGGCCAACCGCCGTCCCGTGGTCACCATGGCCTCCAGCGTTTCTCCCCAGGTTTGGATCTGAACTTCTTGAGCGCCCATCTGGAGTGCCGTTTGGGTAAGCTTACTCAGTGCTGGCAGATCGCAGGGCACCTGGGCACGCTCCAGCAGCGTTGGATTGGTGGTGACGCCATAGAATATTCCCGTGGGCAGCAAGTTAGACCATTGGGATACGTCTGCTGTGTCTAGAAAGAGCCGGATATCCGAGCGTCTGAAGGTAGCAGTGGGTAGTATGGCAGCAGTCATGGTTGTGGTGGGAGGGTTTTGAGTTTTGAGCGGCAAAGTTTGAATTGAAACGGGTTGGTGATAACCCTCTTTGCAGAGAGGCTTATAGTGGTGGATAGGTGGCAGCTTGTAGAGCAGGTTGGATGCGAATCGTTTGAGCAGAGCGAAAAATATAGGGGAAACTCAGGGAGAATATTAGCTTAACGGTCATCCCTCTGGCCGTACCCTGCTTTGCATCCCTTGGCTAAGTTTTCCGCTGCCCGATGTTCAGGTTCCCATACCGAGGTTCCGTTCCCAAAGTCCCGATCCCACTCGTCATCAGGTTAAATTGGAGTCAATTCAGGAGCGATTATCTATGCCGTTTCAGCAGTCTCCCCAGGATTCCAACGGAAAAGACGGACGTTCTCAGTCGCTGAGCGAATCCAATGGGAAAGGAGTTCCTAAGCTCAGTGAAGAGCGCATTGAGGCGGCTAAGAAGGGGGCAAAGCGGCTGTACCTGATTCTACTGGTGGTGGGCCTTGCCATTGGGGCACTGGTATCGATTGGGGTGGTGGCCGGGCTTAAGCGATTTGGATTGACGGATGTACCAAACCAGGTTGAGGATGTACCAAACCAGGTTGAGCAGGACTAGCCCATGGATGGACATTCTTCACAACTATTGCTCGGGTTAGCGACTATATGAATGAGATCTGGCAATCGGGCGCAACGTCATCTCGCATTTTGACCGTTACCGTGAATCCAGCCATCGATCAAACCATTACCATTCCTAACTTTCGAGTGGGAGAGGTGAATCGCGTCATCGAGGAGCGCTCCGATCCAGGCGGTAAAGGGGTGAATGTAGCGGCATTTCTGGCGGACTTTGGCTACGCTATCAGCGCTACGGGCTTGCTGGGGCAGGAAAATACCGACCTGTTTCAAAAACTATTTCTTCAGAAGGGAATCGATGATTACTTCATTCGTATCCCTGGCAAGACGCGGGTCAATGTGAAAATTTTAGATGCCGTTGGGCAGCAGGTTACTGATATTAACTACCCAGGACATTTGGCTACCGTCGCCGATGTGGAAGACCTGGAACTGGTGCTGATGAACCTTGCGACGAGCCATCCTTGGGTAGTTTTGGCGGGTAGTGTGCCCACCAGCCTTCCCACCACCCTTTACCGCGACTTCATAACCCGTCTTAAAGCCCAGGGTAATACCGTCGTCCTGGATGCTAGCGGGGAAAGCCTGCAGGCGGCTCTGTCTGCAACCCCTGATCTGGTGAAGCCGAATCTAGAGGAGCTAGAGGACTTGGTGGGGCGATCGCTCCCCTCCGAAGCAGCCATTGCCGCCGCCGCCCAGGATCTGGTTCGCCAGGGCATTCGCTATGTCGTGGTGTCTATGGGAGCACAAGGAGCCATTTTAGCCAGTGCCGATACGGTGATTCATGCCCAACCCCCTGCGGTTACCCCAAAAAGTACGGTGGGAGCGGGGGACGCCATGCTGGCGGGGCTGGTGACCGCCCTGAAACGGGGCTATGATCTGGCGGCCTGTGGACGGCTGGCCACGGGGTTTGCCGTTGCTGCCCTCGGCCAGGTGGGGCACTGCCCGCTAATGCCCGAAACGGTGGCGGCCTGGTGCGATCGCGTCACTATTCGCCCGCTTCTCTAGCCTGATCTCGATCGGCAGACTCGTCGGCAGGTGGGGGAGACGTTCCCGGTAGTTTAATGCCCCGATAGGTGAGGGAGGTTGGGGGCGGCGGCGACCCGGAGGGCGGTACCACGGGATGTTGCCAGCGCTGTCCCCGGTAGGTGCCCGATACCTGACTCTCTGAAGCTCCCGAGGTGGGAGGGGTTGGGTCATCGGTGGGGCGATCGCCCAAGGCGTCGGGGGCGGGTGAGGCATCTGAGTGTTGATAATGGACGCCCCGATAGACCCAAGAATCTGGGGCAGGGTGGGCCGCCCCAGGGGAAGGTTCAGGCTTGGATATCCGGGTGGAAGTTTTGGAGGATGGCGAGGCAGTTGCCTCCGAAGGTGACGAATCGTCGTCTGACTGGGCTTTCAGCGACAGCTGCTGAATGAACACCAGCCCCATCACCAAAATGCCCAGCAGCACGGGCCAGGGCGCTTCAAACAGGCCCACCACCAGCAGAACGGCAGCGGTAAAAAACACAAGTGCGATCGCCAGAATCAGAAGGAGGGTCATGGCTGTTACCCCAAATCATGTCCCATGTGGACTGATGCTATAACGCCTATTCAATGATTACTGTAAATTTCCTCAGTTTTGCTAGCCGGGGGGGCTGTGGTTTAGGGTTGGATCCACCGTGCTGCCAAGGGTTCGACGATTTCTACGTCCCTTAAGACTAAAGTGCAGAGCCATATTTCTTAGTATTTCAACGGCCAAATCTTGAGAAAAATTTCAACTTTCAGCCGGGGCGATCGCTGGCTCTGGGCGCTGTGTTACATTGATCAACCGAAATCACATCAACCGAAATAATCCGATTGGTTCTGTAGCAATTCTCAACTTGTTTCAATTGGTTTTCAACAATATTGTTTTAACTGGTCTTCAGCCTCGCGCCATCTCGCCCACCTGAACCAATCCCCTGAAGATGCCTGAAGCAGTGAGATCAGCCCTATCGAGTTCACATTGGTTAATTTACTTGGTCAACGGAGTCTGAGCAGAAATGGAACAGCAACAGTCAACGGTTGTCGTGACAGGAGCCTCATCGGGGGTCGGGCTATACGCCGCCAAAGCCCTGGCTAAGCGGGGCTGGCATGTGGTGATGGCCTGCCGCGACCTGGAGAAGGCCCAAAAAGCCGCCCAGGAGGTAGACATCAACCCAGCAAACTACACCCTGATGCACATTGACCTGGCCAGCCTGGAGAGCGTCCGTCAATTTGTCACCACTTTTCGGGAGCTGGGCCGGTCCCTGGATGCCCTGGTTTGCAATGCGGCCATCTACATGCCCTTGCTCAAGCAGCCCCTGCGCAGCCCCGAAGGCTACGAGCTGACCATGGCCACCAATCACCTGGGGCATTTTCTCCTTTGTAACCTGATGCTGGAGGATCTGAAGCATTCAACCTCCGGTGATCCCCGCATGGTGATTTTGGGAACAGTAACCCACAACCCCGACGAATTGGGCGGCAAAATCCCACCCCGCCCCGATCTGGGCAACCTCCAGGGCTTTGCCGACGGCTTTAAGGAGCCGATTACCATGGCGGATGGCAAAGCCTTTGAACCCGTCAAAGCCTACAAAGACAGCAAGGTGTGCAACGTGCTGACCATGCGCGAGCTGCACCGCCGCTACCACGAGCAGACAGGCATTACCTTCAGCTCGCTGTATCCGGGGTGTGTGGCCGATACGCCGCTGTTCCGCAACCACTACCCTCTCTTTCAAAAGCTTTTCCCCTGGTTCCAGAAAAATGTCACAGGCGGGTATGTGTCCCAGGAACTGGCGGGCGAGCGGGTGGCAGCGGTAGTCGCCGATCCGGAGTACAAGCAGTCTGGAGCCTACTGGAGCTGGGGCAATCGGCAAAAGAAAGGACGGCAGCCCTTTGTCCAGCGAGTGTCGCCCCAGGCCCGTGATGATGAGAAGGCCGAACAAATGTGGGATCTGAGCGCCAAGCTGGTGGGGGTGGCTTAAGTAAGGAGATTTTTGAGAATGATCCTACCGGACGACGTAGGGGCAAATGGCCATTTGCCCTTACCAACCGTTCAGCTGAGGGTAGGTTTTTCCCTGGAAATCTCCTAAGTATGGCGTTACGCTTTCACGTTAGGACATTCAAGAGGTGTGGGATCCCCGCGTCGCGGGGATCCCACACTCAAAGCTTAGCCCGTAGGGCTATAGTTGAACGAAATTGTTTTCTTTCGCACCCCGCCAGTATGAAGTAGTGTGGGGTGCGCTTCTTGGTGACTCAGGTTAGGCTAGGGAAAATCCATTTTGCTAAAACATTCGAACCTTGCCCCACCCGATTGACCCCATCCGGTGCGGAGCCGTCCCAGGCGTTAATAACAAGAGGCCGCCCTATCAATTGCCATGTCTCACCCCCTCGACGTCCTCGTTGTTGACGACACGATTGCCGACCTTCACCTGTTAACCCACCTCCTGTCCACCGCTGGTTATCGCACCTGCGTTGCTCAGACGGGGCAGCTTGCCATCCGCTCGATTCAGGCCCAGCGACCCGACCTGGTGATGCTAAAGGTGAACCTGCCGGATATGGATGGTTACACCGTCTGCTCGCGGCTGAAGCTTGATCGGGCCGTCCGCAATATTCCCATTATTCTCATTAGCGCCCCCGACCAATCCTTCAACAAGGCCAAAGCTTTTGAAGTCGGGGCCGTGGATTATGTCACCAAGCCGTATCAGGTCGAGGAAGTTTTAGCCCGCATCGACCTGCATCTGACCCACCATCGGCTGCAGCGGCAGCTTGAAGCGCAAAATCGCGAACTGCTCCGCATGGAAGAGCGGTGGCAGTTGCTGATTAAAGGCACCCGGGACGGCGTGTTTGACTGGAACGTGCAGACCGGAGAACTGCTGATGTCGGCTCAGTATCACGCCATGCTGGGCTATGGCGAGCAGGATTTGCCCCAACGGTTTGAAACCTGGGAAGATCTGCTCCACCCGGAAGATCGCGATCGCAGTCTGCGGCTTTTAGACGACTATCTCCACCGCCGTGTTCCCACCTACACCGACGAGTTTCGGCTGCGCTGCCGGGATGGTCAATATTGCTGGGTGCTGGCGCGGGGGCAGGCCAACTGGGACGACCGGGGAAGACCCACCCGAGTGGTGGGGGCGCACCAGGACATTAGCGATCGCAAGCGCACCGAAGTTGCCCTGCAGCACCAGCTCAATAAGACATTACTGGTGGGCCATATCACCGACAAAATTCGCCAGAGCCTTGACTCCCACCACGTCTTTCAAACGGCGGCCCGCCAGATTGGGGAAGCGTTTCGATCTAATCGCTGTGTCATTCACGTCTACTATCCTCCGCCCCTGAATACCATCCCCTTTGTTGCAGAGCATCTCATTGGGGATGTGGAATCCATCCTTCATCTCTTTATTCCCATTGAGGACAACCCCCACGCCCAGCAGCTTCTGGCCCAGGAAGGGGCGATCGCCTCGGACGATGTGTTTGCTGAACCGTTGCTACAGTCCGCTGCACCCCTCTGCCGCCAGGTGGGGATCAGGTCCATGCTGGCGGTGGGCACCTTTTATCGGGGGAAGCCCAACGGGGTGATTGGGGTGCATCAGTGCGATCGCTACCGCCAGTGGACAACGGACGAGATTGAGCTGATGGAAGCCGTGGCTGCCCAGTTAGGCATTGCGATCGCCCAGGCCGATATGCTGGAGGCAGAAATTCAGCGCCGGGAGGAGCTGGCCCAAAAGAATGCCGCCCTCGATCGGGCCAAGCAAAGTGCAGAAGCAGCCAACCGGGCCAAAAGTACCTTTCTCGCCAATATGAGCCACGAGCTGCGCACCCCCCTCAACGCCATCCTGGGGTTCGCCCAGTTGTTGGATCAAGACCCAGAGCTAAACGCCGCCCAGCGCCATCAGATTGACATCATCCTGCGCAGCGGTGAGCACCTGCTGGGGCTGATCAACGATGTGCTGGAGATGTGCAAAATTGATGCCGGACAGATGGCCCTCCAGCTCACAGACATCGACCTGCCCAAGCTGCTGCGGGATCTGGAAAACATGTTTCGCCTGCAGGTGGAAGCAAAGGGGGTGACGTTTCAGGTGGACTGGGGCGAACTGCCGCAGCAAATTATTTCTGACGAGGGCAAGCTACGACAAATTCTGATTAACCTGCTCAGTAACGCCATAAAATTCACTGAACAGGGAAGAATTGTGCTACGGGTGCGGGCATCGCTTGTAGAATCGCCGCAGGATAAGCTTGCCCAGGCCACACCGCCGTCCGTGATCATCCACTTCGCGGTAGAAGATACGGGGGTGGGCATTGCCGCCAGCGAGCTGGACACCCTGTTCAAAATGTTTACCCAGGCCGAGGCAGGCCGCCAGTCGGGACGGGGGACGGGGTTGGGGCTGGCGATTAGTCAGCGCTTTGCCCACCTCCTGGGTGGAGAAATCTCCGTGGTGAGCACCGTTGGAGTTGGCTCCACCTTCAGGTTTTCCATTGTGGCCCAGCAGGGGCATTCTCCCCAGTCGTTTGCCGCGCCCTTAGCCCGGCGAGTGGTGGGGCTGTTGGCAGGGCAGCCCACCTATCGGGTGCTGGTGGTGGATGATCAGCCGGATAACTGTCAGATTGTGGTTGAGTTTCTGTCCCAGGTAGGGTTCGACGTGCAGACAGCTACCAATGGATGGGAGGCGATCGCCCATTGGCGGCAGTGGCACCCCCACCTGATCGTCATGGATATGCGTATGCCCGTCATGAGCGGCTACGAAGCGGTGCGGATGATTCGCCAGCAGCAGCAGATCGATGAATCCCTTGCGCCGGTTGCCCGATCGACTAAAATCATTGCCCTCACCGCCAGTGCCTTTGAGGAGCAGCGCCCCGATATTATGGCGGTGGGCTGTGACGATGTGGTTTATAAACCCCTGCGAGTCCATGACCTGTACCGGGCGATCGCCACCCAGCTGGGGGTCGAATATCGCTACGAACAGCCTGCGATCGCTCCCGTCCCACCATCCCAGGCTCCCGGTCGAACCCCGGTGTGCCAGGATCTCCATGTCATGCCCGCCGACTGGAGAGCTAAGCTCCGTCACGCCGCTTTGCTGCTTAGCTCCGAGGAGTGTTGTGCCCTCATCCAGCAGATTCCCCCCCAGCACGCCGCCCTCGCAGCCGCCCTCGAAACCCTGGTGGATGATTTCCAGTTCAATGTGCTTATGTCCCTTACCTGTCAGGAAGACCCGTCGTGTTAACCCACCCAGGGAGCATTTTGCCAGGCTGGTTTATGAGCGGGGGCGATCGCCCCTCTCCTCCTGCAGCAACTCTCCCGCCGCCAGCACCGCCCCTCCCACAATCAGCAAGCAGGCCAGCCCCACGCTCCAGGTTGCCGCCGCCAGCCCACTGGCTATGAGCAGCAGGGTCGAAAGCAGGGGAGCCAGGTAGGACAGAGCGCCTAGCACCTTGATATTGCCGTGCTTGACGCCATAGTCCCAGGTAAAAAAGGCCAGCCCCACCGGCCCTAATCCCAGCCCCAAAATCGCCAGCCACTCTCCCCCCGTGGGAATGACCGTTTGCTCAAAGGCCAAATGGCAGAGCAGCGCCAGGATGGCCGTTACGCCGCAAAATCCGCCTACGGCACTGGTGGGGATGGCTCCGAACCGCCGCGATAGCACCGAATAGCTCGACCAGGTCAGGGCACAGGCGATCGCCGCTAGATAACCCCACCCATACCGGGCATCAAACCCCAGACTTTGCCCTCGCGTCACCAGCAGTCCGGCCCCCACAAACCCACACCCCGCCCCCACCAGGTGAAACCAGCGCAGTCGCTCCTGGGGGAGCAGGGCAGAAAACACCACAATCAGCAGGGGCCACAGGTAGGCAATCAGGCTGGCCTCTACGGCGGGGGCACGACTCAGGGCAATGAAGTAGAACACATGGTAGCCAAACAGCCCGCCCACCCCCAGTAGCCAGACCTGTGGAGGCAGACGCAAATGGGCCAAAATATTTCCCCCCTGCCTTAGCCAGAGGGAGAGGCCGATGAGGAAGGCGATCGCAAAGGCCAGGGCCGTCAGCTCAAAGGGGGGAATGTCTCCACTCAGCTCGGTCAACAGGGCCAGGGTGGCCCACATCAGTACAGCCGTGAAGCCAATCAGAGTGGCCCGCAGTTGGGGTGGACGCTGGCCTGCCGATACGAATTTCATCGCTATTTGTAGAAGCGAATGAAATCGTAAATTTCCTCGTACTTTTGAGCGGGTACATTCCAGGAGTAGTCGTACTTCATCCCCTGGATTGCCAGCTCACGGAACTCGTCTGGATGGTTGTACCACAGGCGTAATGCCCGATACATGGCCGATTCCAGCGCCCCTTGGTCAGTCTGAAAGAAGACATAGCCGTTGCGCTCTTCGGGAGTATGGTTCTGGTCATAGTCGCGATCGAAGACGGTATTCACCAGACCGCCTACCCCCCGGACGATGGGCACGGTGCCGTACTTCAGGCCGATCATCTGGGTCAGGCCGCATGGCTCAAAGTTGCTGGGCACCACAATCATGTCGGCCCCGGCGTAGATCAGGTGGGATAGTTCTTCGTTGAATGACAGCTCCAGATGCACGTCGGGGTTGTCGTTCAGGTAGTTTCGCTCGTGCTGGAACCAGGCGTTGATCTTGGCTCCAGTGGCCGTCCCCAAAAGAACGAATTGGGCACCCTCCTGGAGCGCGTAGTAGATAGCGTGGTGAACCAGGTGAACGCCTTTCTGCTCGTCCAGCCGACCGATGAAGGCAACGATGGGCTTGTCAATCTCCCGCATCAAGAGCCGTTGGCGCAGGGCCGCCTTGCTGGCCGCCTTGCCGTCAAACTTCTCGGCGGAGTAGGGTTCGGGCAGGTAGTGATCCACTTCAGGATTCCAGATACCGTAGTCAATGCCGTTGAGCACCCCCTGGAACTTGTGCTCCTGCTGGTAAAGGGTATGACCCAGGCCACAGCCAATTTCGGTGTAGCGGGCTTCCCAGGCGTGCTGGGGTGACACGGTGGTGACGGCGTTGGCGTAGACAATACCGCCCTTCATAAAGTTAATCGCAAAGGGATTGAAATTGTCCCGCAGCACCTGGGGCTGGAAGTAGTAGTCGGGGCGATCGAGGCCCGTGGCGTAGAGAACTTCGGTGCCGCCCATTCCCTGGTGTTTAAAGTTGTGGATGGTGTAGCAGATGCGCTGGTTGCCCATGTCGTACTTATACAGCTCGTAGAGCATGACGGGCACCAGCCCAGTTTGCCAGTCGTGGCAGTGGATAATGTCGGGGCGCTTGTTGCTCTGCTGCAAAAATTCCAGAGCTGCCTTGCTGAAGAAGGCGAAGCGCATATTGTCGTCGTCGCAGCCGTAGTAGCAGCCGCGGCTAAAGAAGCCATCCTGGGAGTGGGGTTCGATGAAGAAGCAGAGCCGCCCATGGACCCAGCCGCAGTAAACCGAGCAGTGAACTCGCCCCCCATACCAGGGCACCCACAGGTTCAGGTAGGCATCGTGCAGCCCCCAGATGTGGTCGTACCGCATATTGTCGTACTTGGGGAGAATCAGCTCGACGCAGTGTCCCCGATTTTCCAGCGCCCGACTCAGTCCATACACCACATCGCCCAAGCCCCCGGCTTTAATTACCGGGGCGCATTCGGAGGCAATCTGTACGATATACATGCCTGAACCCCACTCCTTGCTTCACAAAAATTTATTGTCAGGTTTTTCCCCAATATTAGGAGAGATTGGCACTTTGGCAACTAGGTCAATTGCTCTAGTCGCGCCACCATTTTGTTCATGAAACCGTAATCTTTGATTGTGTTTGCCAGAGCGAATCTGCTAATGTTTTCTTTTCCCGTTGAGCACCCTGGAGCGGCTACAACGGATTGGGCATCACAGAATCATGCACAGCACAGCACAACACATCAGATATAGCGGTCATTTAGCATGAGCGTACCTTCACTCAACGGACGGGACTTCCTCAGCTTTGCAGATCTTTCCGCATCGGAAGTGACCCAGCTTCTCAGTCTAGCGGCAGATCTGAAGGCTGGACGGGTTGCCCCTCGGTGCAACAAAATTTTGGGGCTTTTGTTTAGCAAAGCCTCGACCCGCACCCGCGTCAGCTTCTCGGCGGCCATCTTTCAGCTGGGCGGCCAGGTGCTGGATCTCAATATGAACGCGACCCAGGTTGGGCGTGGAGAACCCACCCAGGACACGGCGCGGGTGCTGGATCGCTATCTGGATGTGGTGGCCATTCGCACCTACGCCCAGGAGGAACTTGAGGTCTTTGCCCATTACGCCCGCATTCCCGTAATTAATGCGCTGACCGATCTGGAGCATCCCTGCCAGGTGTTAGCCGACTTGCAGACGGTCCAGGAAAACTTTGGCGAACTGGAGGGGTTGACCCTCAGCTATTTAGGTGACGGTAACAATGTCGCCCATTCCTTAATTTTGGGCTGTGCTCTGGTGGGGATGAACGTCAACGTTGCCACCCCTAGGGACTATCGCCCCGCTGCGGCGGTTGTGGAAAAGGCACGGGCGATCGCCGGAGATCGTGCCCAGATCACCCTCACCGACGACGCCCACCAGGCCGCCAAGGGTGCCCACGTGCTCTACACCGACGTTTGGGCCAGCATGGGCCAGGAAGCCTCCGCTGCCGATCGCATCCCCGTTTTCCAGCCCTATCAGATCAATGAAGCGCTGCTGGAGCTGGCCAGCCCAGAGGCGATCGCACTGCACTGCCTCCCGGCCCATCGGGGCGAGGAAATTACTGAAGGGGTGATGGAAGGGGCGCGATCGCGCATCTGGGATCAGGCTGAAAACCGACTCCACGCCCAAAAGGCTCTCCTGGTAGCGGTACTGGGAGCCGAGTAACCGTGAGGCTAATTTAGCCCTCGTCTCCCCGACACACCCAGCGCCACAGCACGTGGCTGGAGCCTTGCCGCTTTACCTGCCCCAGCCAGCGCTCTAGCTGCTTAATCTCTCGCCGGGGCAACCCCAGGAGAATGTTGCGGCTCTGCCACAGCAACACGGCCACCGTCAGCCCTACACAAATGGATAGCCCCAGGGTGGCAAGCGGGTGGAAGGCCAGACTGTAGCGCAGCCCCGTCCAGGTGAAGTAGTGGCTCAGCATCCGTAGGTCGGGCCACAGGCGGACGAGGCTGGCGCTGCCAATGGAAATCCACAGCCCGATGACCAGCAGCCACCGTCCCCAAACCAGCAGATGATGGAGGCGGCAGAGCTGCCGATGAAAGACCGGATCGTAATCGCTGCTGGGAATGACGGAGGACACATACCGTTTGGGCATAGCCGTGTGTGATGTGGGGCAAAACCCCTGGCTAGAATCGGACACCCACCCCGCCCTGCAGAGCCGCTGCGGTACCACCACTTTCGCGGTAGGCATCGAAGGCGATAATGGCGTTGCCAAAAACCGCCAGTCGGCTGTTGGGAATCATGTAGTCAATGCCTGGTTGGAGCACGAAGGAGGTGCGGTTGCCAATGGGAGAGGCGTCATCGTTTTCGCCCGCATCCTGAATGGCAACCCCCGCTCCCAGGTAAGCATCGCCCCGCCAGGTAATGGGAAAGTCGTAGGAGACGGTAGGCACGAAGGCATTGGTATCTGTGAACACCAGCGCCTGGGCGCGGACAGAGATGGGTAGCCTGAGAAAATGATAGCGAGCCGCAATCACCGCCGCTACGTCTTGGTCTTCGTTGGCCAACTCGTCGCCATCGGTAAGGCCAAAGGAACCGCCCACCCCTACGTAGCTGCCGTAGGCGGCCTGGGCTGAGGCAGCAGTGCCTGTCGTGACGTTCATCCCCAGGGCGATCGCCCCTACTCCCAGGGCGATCGCCCCCGTCTGACAAATATGGCGCACTTTTTGAGATATCCAGCAATGCATACTGTTCATACGTTACTCCTCAACGCGGGTACAGAATAGTCAATACATAATCAATGAACCGTAAATAGTCAATCAACTCACGCAACAATCTACCTTATGTAGGCGTCAACAAAGTTGAAAATATTGAAATTTTGCCACCTTTCCCATCTAAATTGGGAATACTATTGATTGTTCATAAGTGTCTGGCTATAAATAAAGCGGTCGGGGCGGGTACCTGCCCATGATTTCCGTTTGTTTATGGCTATCTGCTTAATGATTAAGCCCAGCAATTTGAATTGAGCAGTTCGGCTCCCATGCAAACCTTGCAGGGCAAATCTTACGTGCAACCTTGCTATTCAAATTTTGTGGTGCAAACTGCTTGCCTCGGTTTTTCCCTGACTTAAACCATCATCCAGCTATCATGAACACGATTCGTAAGTTCCTGCCACCCGTTGCGCTTCTGTCGGCCATTCTGGTGCCCCTGATGGGCGATCGCCCCGTTCACTCCCAGGAGGAGCAGGGCTGCTTTATGGTTGACCGCAGTGGGCAGTTCGTGAATCTCTCCTATATTTGCCCCACGCCGCCCCCCTTTGTCACCAGCACCGGAAACCCTGGTGAACCCATCCAATTAGGAACCGGAGACATTCAGGTAACCCTGCGCTGGGCTACAACCGATGACCTCGATCTGGCGGTGACCGACCCCAGCGGCAGATCCATCGATTTCTTTAATCGCTTTGGCTCCGCAGGCGGGCAGCTGGATGTGGATGCCAACGCCGACTGCCTGGGGGATGTGTCGCAGACGCCCATCGAAAATATCTTCTGGCCCCCCGCCTCCGCTCCGTCAGGAGATTACACCATTTCAGTGAACCTCTTCCGCCGCTGTACCAACTCCAGTGAATCCGTCCCGTTTGAAATTACGCTGCTGGTGCAGGGAGAAACCGAAACCCTCACAGGAAGCGTCAACGAGGCTACACCGACGGTCTCTTTCCCGTTCACGTCTCCTTAGGAGATTTCTGGGAAAGACCATACCGCCCGTAGGGTGCCGTATAGCCCAAGGGCATGGCTATCGCTAGAGCGAAGCGTAACGCACCGTGGACTGGTAATTTCATTTCAAGAAGTCACCTTAGAGCCAGTCAAAAATCTGAATCAGGGATTTCGGATGCTAAAAACTCGCCCGAGTTTTCAAATAGGCATGATAAATTCAGCCTTTTGTGTATGCTTGATGTAACGTTTAATCTATTAGTTCTTTGGGAATCGTTGTGAGGGATTGGGGATGCGCCATCAATCATTGTTTGTAGCTACGACTGTCGCGCTCACCCTCGGCCTCGGGGGATGTGGGATTTTTAATCGATTTTCCGGCGGCGATCCGGGAGCGGTGGGCGATCAGCCCGCTGACGCGCCACCTGCCGAAATTCAGCCCGTTGAGGCCCCACCTGCCGATGGGACGCCAATTCAAGGGACGGCTCCCGACGGCACGCCCGTGGAGGGTGCCGCCCCCGCCCCCCTTGGCGATCCAACCGCTGAAGCACCTCTTCCCGTTGGCTCGGTGCCGCTCGATCTGATTGCTTCCACCGACCCAGAGGCACGGGCACAGCAGGTGATGCGCGATCGCCCCGACCCCTTTGCCGTTCTGCCCACCACCCCCACCGTAGAAATTCCCGTGGAGGAAGCGGCAGCGTCTCCCAATGCCCCTGGCAGCCCCAACGCGGCTAACCCTGGTGCGGTCAATGGCCCTGGGGGCGCACCTCCGGGTACCCTAGCGCCCGTTCCCGATCTGGTCCCTGGGCAACAAGCTGAGCCTCTTCCGCCGCCGCCACCTCCCCAGCCTGAAATTGCTCGCGCAGTTGAGGTAACCGGGGTCGTGCAAATTGGCAGTGTTCCCTACGCCATTCTTCAGGCTCCCAATGAACCCCACAGCCGCTACGTACGAGCAGGGCAGCGGTTATCTAATGGGCAAGTTCTGGTGAAGCGGATCGAGATGGGCGTAGAACCCGTCGTCATTCTGGAACAGTTTGGCATTGAAGTGGTCAGAAACATCGGTGCCGAGAGCGAGCCGGACGCTGCGCCAGAAACCACTGCCCAGGGGACGCCCTCACGCCCCGTTTCCTGAACATTTTTCCAACCCCCTTCAGGTTTGGCGCGTGGATTCAATCAGGTGAAATTCCTGCGGTAGGGGCATGGAACTCCATGCCCCTACCGGTTGGATAATTGCGGGTTATTTGATTCACGATCCTGCCGGGTTATGACGCAGGCGGAGGTGGTTGACTACTCCCCGGTCTGAAGACGCGGGGCTGCCAAGCTCCCATCTTTCCCCGTGCTTAGCAACCCACCTCCCGCTGATCTGGCCCCGACGCCATTGGGCATCATCATTTTCGAAAGTCTCCTGAAGCGGGGACTCAGGTTAAGGAAAGATTGAGGATTGCCCCGTCTAAGTTTAGGTTCGCTAAGGTTAGATCAGGTTTTGATTATCCAGCATTGGCGGGGATAAGACGCTATGAATCCCTCAACCTTTCCTGATTTGGCCTATCATTCGGGGCGATCGCCCCTTGATTTTTCCCCTAACGCGACTCAAGATGCCGACCTGCTTCACAGCCTTGGGTTTATTCCGGGCCTTAAAGAATTGTTGATTATGCGGCAGGCTCACGCCCTCGAACACGCCACGGTTTGGGTGCTCAATGAGTCCTCCCGCGCCCCTGGGCCAGCCAGCCTGATGGGCCATCCAGCTCGGATTGATGACGGCCAACTGTCGGGTTTGTCCACCGACCGGGGCTTTTACCTCTATGGCAATGTTCCCACCAGCAGGCTAAGGCAGGCGGTTCAGGTGGCGCTCCAGCGTTTAACCCAGGGCGAATGGTCGCTGGCGGTTCATCCCCGCTGTGGCACCAATATTTCGGTGTCGATGGCCCTCACGGCGATGCTGGCGGTGGGTATTAACCTGGTTATGCCCAAAGGCCCCTTAGAGCAACTCCTGGGCATCGGGCTGGCGGTGGCTGCTGCGGAACAGATGGCTCCAGACGTGGGTAGCGTGGTGCAGCAGCACATTACCACGGCCATTCCCTTCAACTTAGAGGTTACAGACATCCATCCCCTCGATCGCCGCTGGCATGGCCCCGGCCATTTTATTCAGGTTCGCTGGGTCGAGTGAAATCCTGTTGATTGGTTGGAAAAAGTGTTTAAACTCCGCAATAAAACTTAAGTTTCAGATACCTCTGAAACCCCGGTGGGATAGTACGCTGGAAGACATCAATCTTTGGGTTGATTTGCCTTAGTTTATTGGTAGAAACTCATCTTCCCAGTTCCCCACGGAATTGCGGAGTCGCTTGTCAAAAAACTTTGAAAGGAAAAAACCTATGGTTCAGCGCGGATCTAAAGTTCGTATTCTCCGTAAAGAGTCTTACTGGTACAAGGACATTGGCACCGTTGCCTCCGTTGACCAGAGCGGTATCAAGTATCCGGTCATTGTTCGCTTTGACAAAGTCAACTATGCTGGCTTCAGTGGTTCCACTGGCGGTGTAAACACCAACAACTTTGCCCTCGACGAAGTTGAAGAAGTGGAAGCGCCCGTAGCTAAGAAGTAAACGCGAGGCCCATAAGGGAAACGCAGCCTGCGCTCTACCAATGGACGAGCGTCGGGAGCATTACTCAGACTGATAGGTGAACAGTGCCAGAATTGCCTGAAGTTGAAACAGTCCGCCGGGGCTTAAACCAGACAACGCTGGCGCTAGAGCTGCTGGGTGGGGACGTGTTGCTGCCGCGCACCGTTGCCCACCCCCTTTGTGTTTCTGACTTTCTAAATGGGTTAAGTGGAACGGCGATCGCCCACTGGCACCGGCGCGGCAAATACCTGCTGGCGGCCCTGGTTGATCCCTGCTCCCCCTCCACCTCTCCACCTCTCCAACCCTCTTTCCCCTCCGGCGGATGGCTGGGCGTCCATCTCCGGATGACGGGCCAGCTTCTGTGGATCCATCAAAGCGAGCCTGTCCAAACCCACTGCCGGGTACGCCTCTATTTCCCGCAGCAGCGCGAGCTGCGATTTGTCGATCAGCGTACTTTTGGCCGTATGTGGTGGGTACCCCCCGGTGAAGCGCCGGAGGTGATCATTTCCGGTTTACAGCGCCTTGGCCCAGAGCCGTTATCCGCTGAATTTTCGGTTGCGTACTTGAAAGAGCAACTGCGGCAGCGGCAGCGCCCCATCAAAACTGCCCTCCTGGATCAGGCGATTATCGCCGGAATTGGCAATATCTATGCCGATGAAGCCCTGTTTCTCAGTCACATCAAGCCCGTGACCCTGTGTTCGCGCCTGAAGCAGCAGCAGATTCAGTCTCTGCACGACAGCATTGTCCACGTTCTGCAAACCAGCATCGCTGCCGGGGGTACCAGCTTCAGCACCTTTCGCGACGTGCGGGGCATCAACGGCAACTATGGTCAGGCAGCCTGGGTCTACGGTCGGGAGGGAGAACCCTGTCGGACGTGCCACCAGCCCATTCAGCGGCTGAAGCTGGCGGGACGATCCACTTATTTTTGCCCCCACTGTCAGCGCTAAACAGCGGTTAGGCCAGGACAGGTCTTGGGAATGCTAGAGACGCCAGGGATACGGCCTTTGTCTGTGTCCCTGATGTCCTTTTGACCTCACTGCCATGAACCCATCTTCCCTTCCCCCAGCCGTCAAACACCGGGTCAAAGAAGTGCTTGCCTATCCCCACCTTTTGACCTATCGACCTGATCAGGTGAACCGCTTTGTTATTTTTGGGCAGGGGCGATCCGGAAGCCAGTTGCTCTGCGATTTGATTGGTTCCCATCCCCAGGTGCATTGCGATTTGGAAATCCTCTCCCAAAAAGTTGCCTTTCCCATCGCCTATATCAACAGCCTGTGTGCCCGGTCGGGTGCGCCCACCTACGGCTTCAAGGTGAAGATTTATCAACTGGTGGAGGATCAGCACCTGGATCCCCAGCAATTTCTCCAAACCCTTCACCAGCGCAACTGGAAGATTATCTACCTGACCCGCACCAATGTGCTGCGCCAGAGCCTTTCCAGTCTGGTAGGGGCGATTAAAAACCAGTGGCACATCCGCTCCAGCAGCGCTGCCGATCGCTCCAAGGTGCATATTGATTGCGATCGCCTCCTGGCAGAACTCAACTCCCGCCAACGCTATTCCCAACAGGAAGAAACTATCCTCAGCACCCTGCCCCACATCAAAGTGGTGTACGAAGAGGACTTGCTGATTCAAGAACACCACCAGCCCACCCTGGATCGCATCTTTGCCTACCTGGGGGTAGAATCGGTGCCCGCCAAATCCAAGCTCAAGCGCACGTCGTCGGATCGCATCGCTGACATTATTCAAAACTACGATGAACTGGTGAATACCCTTCAGGGAACGCCCTTTGCGGAGTTTCTGGTTAGCTAGTTTAAACCCGTGTTTAACATTTTTAGGATTCGGGCGATCGCCCAAAGTTCTGACCAACAGTGGGATCGAGAGCCGCCCCTGATGAATAGCCCTGATTGTAATCCAGCAAATCAATGAGGGTTTTGGGCGAGATACAGTCCAGGCTGCGCAGCAAAATCTCCTGGGCATCTTTGGCCGAGTAGCCTTCCAGGGCAGCCTTCACGCGATGGATTCCCTGGGAAATGTATTCTTCGTGGCGGCGCTTTAGCTCTGCATCAATCTTGTGTCGGACGCGCATCAGTTCCTCTTCAGTTAACTTTTTGAGATCCATCGGGTTCGCTTACGTGGGGTAGAGCCGGGATTACGGGTACCAGCTTAAGGATGCGGGACGGTGGGGCGTGCCCCACTGGTCTCGCTAATCTTGTCCCGCTTTAAGTGGGAACCAGAGCCGGGATTACTTTTAACTCTAAAAGCTTTTCTAATCTCTGCTCAGCAGGATTTTGAGGTTTAGCCGGTTGATGGGTGGGGGCACTTTGGGGAAACAGATATGGCAAGCTTAAGGGACTGATGCACTTCTCCCTCGCCGCTTCTGGAGTCCCTTATGATTGCCCCCTCTCCCTCCCTAAACCGCTGGCAGTTTTGGATTGACCGGGGCGGCACGTTTACCGACCTGGTGGCCCGTCGGCCTGATGGCGAGCTGGTGATCCACAAGCTCTTGTCAGAAAACCCTGACCGCTACAGCGATGCGCCGCTTCAGGGCATTCGCGAGATTTTGGGATTAGCGACGGATGCCCCCATTCCCGCCGACCAGATTGAGGTGGTGAAGATGGGTACTACGGTAGCCACCAATGCCTTGTTGGAACGGCAGGGCGATCGCACCCTCCTTTTGATTACCCGTGGCTTTCGAGACGCCCTGCGCATTGGCTACCAAAACCGGCCTGATATTTTTGCCCGTGCCATCGTTTTGCCGGACATGCTCTACGAGCGGGTGATTGAGGTGAATGAGCGCTACAGCGCCCAGGGGGAAGAACTCCAGCCCCTCGAACTTTCCGAGGGATGGTTAGCAGAACTGCGGGCTGCTTATGAGGCGGGGATACGATCCTGCGCGATCGCCCTGCTCCACGGCTACCGCTACCCTAACCACGAGCGCCAGTTGGCCGAGGTGGTTCGAGACATCGGCTTCACCCAGGTCTCTGTCTCCCATCAGGTCAGCCCTTTGATGAAGCTGGTGAGCCGGGGCGATACCACAGTGGTGGACGCCTACCTGTCCCCCATCCTGCGCCGCTATGTGGATCGGGTGGCGGCTGAGCTGGGTCACGGGGCCGATGCAGCTTCGACAAACGCCCCTCGCCTCCTGTTTATGCAGTCCAACGGGGGGTTGACTGACGCCAGCCTCTTCCAGGGCAAGGACAGCATTCTTTCTGGCCCCGCTGGGGGCATTGTGGGGGCAGTGCAGACCAGCAGAATGGCAGGCTTTGAGCGCATTATCGGCTTCGACATGGGGGGCACCTCCACGGATGTGTCCCACTATCGCGGCGAGTATGAGCGCACCTTTGAAACCGAAGTGGCCGGGGTGCGGGTGCGGGCACCGATGATGTCCATTCACACGGTGGCGGCGGGGGGCGGCTCGCTGCTGGTGTTCGACGGTTCCCGCTATCGGGTGGGGCCGCAGTCTGCCGGGGCTTATCCAGGGCCAGCCTGCTACCGCAATGGAGGACCGCTGGCGGTGACGGACTGCAACGTGATGGTGGGCAAGCTCCAGCCGGATTTTTTCCCGAAGGTCTTTGGAGTCACCGGCGATCGCCCCTTAGACGCCGATATCGTCCGCCAGAAGTTCACCGAATTAGCGGCGGAGATCCATCAGGCCACCGGCGATCGGCGATCGCCCGAACAGGTGGCGGCGGGTTTTCTGGCGATCGCTGTCAACAACATGGCCAACGCCATCAAGAAAATCTCCGTACAGCGGGGCTATGACCTGTCGGACTACACCCTCTGCTGCTTTGGTGGCGCAGGTGGGCAGCACGCCTGCCAGATTGCCGATGCCCTGGGCATGACCCGCATTTTTCTCCATCCCTATGCGGGCGTCTTGTCTGCCTATGGCATGGGGCTGGCGGATATCCGCGCCCTGCGGGAGAAGTCCCTGGAGCTTGAACTCAGCGCCGAGCAAATGCCCGTCCTGGAACGGGAGTTAGCCCAACTCCGGGCCGACAGCGCCGCCGAACTGGAGTCCCAGGGCATGGCTGGCGAGCAAATCACCCTGCGGCAAACGGTCTACCTCCGCTACGCAGGCACCGACTCCTCCCTGATGGTGGACGCGGGGACACCGGACGCCATGCGGGCCGACTTTACCGAAGCCCATCGCCAGCGCTACGGGTTCGACATGGGCGATCGCCCCCTGATCCTCAGCATGGCCGCCGTAGAAGCCATCGGCACCATGACCGCCCCCCAGGAAGCCACCCTGCCCCCCCGCGCCGACTCCCCAACCCCGATCGCCACCGTTCAAATGTACGCCGCCGATGCGTGGCACGCTACCCCCGTCTACCAGCGGCACGCCCTGGCCCCCAACGTCGCCATCCTTGGCCCCGCCATCATCGTCGAAGAAACCGGCACCAACATCATCGAACCCGGCTGGCAAGCCCACCTCACCGAAAAGAACCACCTCCTCCTCACCCACCCCCACCCAGCCGACGCCACCCCATCCCCCCAGCCAGCCACCCACCCATCTCCCCACCCCACCCCCGACCCCGTCCTCCTGGAAATTTTCAACAACCTGTTCATGGCGATCGCCGAGCAGATGGGCTTTACCCTGCAAAACACCAGCTATTCGGTGAACATTAAGGAAAGGCTGGACTTTTCCTGCGCCATCTTTGACCAGAATGGGCAACTGGTGGCCAATGCGCCCCACATTCCCGTGCACCTGGGTTCCATGGGAGAAAGCGTCCAGTCCCTCATGGCCGACCGGGGAGCCACGCTCCAGCCGGGGGATGTCTACATGCTCAACAATCCCTACAACGGCGGCACCCACCTGCCCGATATCACGGTGATTACCCCCGTCTTTCCACCAGAGGCGCGATCGCCCCTGTTCTACGTTGCCTCCCGTGGCCATCATGCGGATATTGGCGGCATCACCCCTGGCTCCATGCCCCCCACCAGCACTTCCATTGAGGAGGAAGGCATTCTTATCAACCATGTCAAGCTGGTGGATCGGGGGCAGTTTTGCGAGGCGGCGCTGATGGATTTGCTGAGTTCAGGCCCCTATCCGGCGCGAAACCCTGACCAGAATCGGGCTGACCTCCAGGCCCAGATTGCCGCCAACGAGAAAGGCGTGCAGGAACTCCAGAAGATGGTGGCCCGATACGGCCTGAATACGGTGCAAGCCTACATTCAGCACGTGCAGGACAACGCTGAAGAGTCTGTGCGCCGGGTGATTGAGGTGCTTCAGGACGGAGCTTTCACCTATCCCATGGACAACGGTAGCGTGATCCAGGTAAAGGTGACCTGCGATCGCCCCAATCGCTGCGCCTGCATTGACTTCACGGGTACTTCACCCCAGCAGCCCAATAACTTTAACGCGCCCGTGGCAGTGGCCAAAGCCGTCGTGCTGTATGTGTTTCGGACTTTGGTAGACGCCGATATCCCTCTGAACGCGGGCTGTTTGAAGCCTTTAGAAATCATCATTCCCGACCAGTGTTTGCTCAATCCCACCTATCCCGCCCCTGTGGTAGCTGGTAATGTGGAAACCTCCCAGGCGATCGCCAACGCCCTGTATCTGGCTCTGGGCGTGATGGCTGCGTCTCAGGGTACAATGAACAACGTCACCTTTGGCAACGCCCGCTACCAGTATTACGAAACCATTTGCGGCGGGGCCGGAGCCGGGGCCGATTTTGATGGCACCGATGCCGTCCATACCCACATGACCAACTCCCGCCTGACGGATCCGGAGGTGCTGGAGTGGCGCTTCCCAGTGCGGGTGGATTCCTTTGGCATTCGTCCCAATAGCGGCGGCAGGGGGCAGCAGTCTGGCGGCAGTGGCGTGATTCGCTGCCTGGAATTCCTGGAGCCGATGACGGCAGCCATCCTCTCCAACCATCGCCACACTCCCACCTTTGGGCTGGCGGGAGGAGAACCAGGCAGCCCTGGCCGTAATCGGGTACAGCGTCGAGACGGCACCTTTGAAGACTTGGCGAGTACCGCAATGGTGAAGATGGAAGTGGGCGATCGCCTGATGATTGAAACTCCCGGTGGCGGCGGCTACGGGACACCCTGCTAAGCAGGAATTTCAGGCGGAATTGTATTGCAGTCTACTAAAATTCACGGGGTCTAGGCGTACGGTTAGAAAAACCAAATTCCATAAATATACCGTTATGACGCCCCTCAACCTCGTGGTCGAACAGCTTGTTGCCGACAATGGGCAAATTGATAAGCAGGTCACCGACTTTGGAGACTTCATTGAAATTCTGCAACTGCTTATCCGCGAGCCTGCGGTTGTGGGCAGCGAAGATTCCTTCTTCCGGGTGCTCAGCCGGGAGCTGGAGGAGGTAGGCGCAACGGTTCAATACTACTATGGGGTACTGGTCGCCCAGGGCAGCCAGCCCCACGACCTGATCCTCTCCGCCCACATCGATCGCCACGGCCTTCTGTGTACAGGCCCCAACGAGTTTCAATACGCCGCCTTCATCGCGGGCAATCAGGGCGAGCTGACGGGCGATTCGGTTTCAGAACAAATGCTGCACACCATTGAGAACCGCTTTCAAGGGCAGCGGGTTCAGGCCCATTTGCCCTACACGGGCACCTACATCGGGCAGGGCTACATCACCCACTCCTATATCTGCCCCGAACGGCGCAACCTGATTTTTGAAGTGGATGGCCTGGAGCATCTGCAGCCAGGTACCCCAGTTGCGTTTCTCGATCGGCTACAGTTCCACAACGGCTATATCTCTGCCCAGCTCGACAATGTGCTGAGTGCCGCCATTCTGGTCTTCCTGTTCCGCTGTGGTTTCCAGGGTACCGCCCTGTTTACTGCCCAGGAGGAGTCGGGGCGAAGCTGGCGTCATGCCCTTTCATGGTTTCAGCGGCAGCAGCTTACTACCCAGCGGTTGATTGCCCTCGACACCAGCCCTTACCACAACCGGGAAGCCGCCGATGCCCAACAGGTGGTGCTGCGGCGCAAAGATGCCAGCGCTGATTTTGCCGAAGCCATCACCCAGGAGCTGGCAGACCGCTGTGACCGGTTGGGCATCTCCTACAGCTACAAAGATGACTACATCCAGGCCCAAAATCAAGTACGGGCCAAGCCCTATTCCCTGGGGCGCACCGAAATGGGCCGCCTGATTGCCGCCACCCACGGCTCCATCAGCGGCACGACTCTGCAAGTCCCTACAACGGACTATCACACGCCCAACGAGACGGCGTCTCTGGCTTCTGTTGCCGCAGTGATTCAACTCCTGCGGTCTTACATTGGTTAGGCGTTTTTTGGGAGAAATTTATCCCGGTTAGACGGTTGGTAAGGGAAATGACCATTTGCCCCTGGTAGACATTGCCAAAATCGCGGTAGAGTCTACCCCCGGTCGTTAACCTTAAAGTGATCCTCCAGCTCGTAGCGATCGCTCACCTTAAAGCAGGCCATAATCACAATCGCGTCATCACTTAGCAAATAAAAGATGCGATAGGGAAACTGGGGCACAAAGCCCTGACGCACCTCGGTTTCATACTCCTGATGCACCACCGGATGCTTTTGGGGTTCCTCTTTCGTCTCTTCCAGCCAGCGATCGATGGAACGGAAAAAATCATTGCCTCGACCCACCCATTGATCCTCCAACCCCTGGTAGGCAATAAGCAGGTCTATTTCGGCCTGGGGCTGTACGAAAACCTTATATCCAAACATCAGTACCAGCTCAGCCTCTCTTTCACATCGTTCCACTGGGTGCCGGTAAAGGGAGAATCTCGGTACAGTTTGATGCGGCGGTTAAGCTTGCGGCATTCAACAGCAGCCAGTTTGCTCGCATCGGGCAAGGTTGCGACGCTGTGCCAGAGATATTCGGCCAGTTGGAGGCGATCGCGGCGCTCAATCTGGGAAATATCCACCGCCAGGAGGCGTGCCGCCAATTCAGACTTGCTCGTTTGCTGCATGGGGTTCGAAACGGGTTAGGAGGGTTTGACAGTCAGCACATTGCTACCATCAAAACAAAGGAGCCAAAAGTAAAGCGACTATCTGGGGATAGAATGCGGGGATGAGTAGACGCTTCCATGTTGGTTCATACCCGCCATGACGAACGCCCTTTATTTGGGAATTGATTTTGGCACCTCTGGGGCACGGGCGATCGCCATCGATTGCCAATCTACCCCCTGCGCCGATGCCCGCCTCACCTTTGCGGATGTCTCCACC
Organism: Synechococcales cyanobacterium; assembly: GCA_035285585.1. Lineage (GTDB taxonomy): Bacteria > Cyanobacteriota > Cyanobacteriia > CAKZMO01 > CAKZMO01 > JAYKGU01. The sequence goes on along the minus strand of JAYKGU010000239.1, from coordinate 13,487 downwards.
ACCGCCTTACCCCAGCTCTGGCAGGAAAGTCTCTTTGCCCTACTCCAAAAAATCCCTGAAGCCACTCGCCAGCGAGTGAAAGCGATCGCCATCAACGGCACTTCTGCCACCGTGCTGCGCTGCGACGGCAAAGGTCAGCCCCTGGATGCGCCCATGCTTTATAACGACAGTCGGGGGCGATCGCTCCTGCACATTCTGGACGCCCTGATCCCGCCCGATCCCACTGACCCGACCCGCGCCGTGGCGATGAGCGCCACCTCCAGCCTGGTCAAACTTCTGTGGTGGACCTGTGCCGATGCCGTGGCCAATCGTGCCCTCCAGCCCCCTGAGTATTTCCTGCACCAGGCCGACTGGCTCGGCTTTCTGCTCCATGGCCAGCTCGGCGTTAGCGATTATCACAACAGCCTGAAGCTGGGCTACGATGTGGGCAACCTGTGCTACCCCGACTGGATGGCCCGCATCCCTACCCCAATGGTCTTGCCCAGGGTGGTGGCCCCCGGTACGCCTGTGGGGACGGTGCAGGGAGCGATCGCCAGCCAATACCATCTGCCCGCCGACTGCCTTGTTTGCGCTGGAACCACGGACAGCATTGCCGCCTTCCTGGCCAGTGGCGCTCACCAGCCGGGTACCGCCGTCACCTCCCTCGGCTCGACGCTGGTGCTAAAGCTGCTCAGCACCACCCGCGTGGACGATAGCCGCTTTGGCATTTACAGCCACCGCCTGGGGGATCTCTGGCTGGTGGGCGGTGCTTCCAACACTGGCGGAGCCGCCTTGAAAGCGTTTTTCAGCGACGACGAACTTGCCACCCTGAGCCAGAAAATTCCTTGCGAACAGGAAAGCCCGCTGGACTACTACCCCCTAACCCAACCGGGCGAACGTTTTCCCGTCAGCGATCCAACCCTTTCCCCCCGGTTGGAGCCGCGCCCCGACGACCCGGTAGCTTTCCTCCACGGCCTCCTGGAGAGCATTGCCCGCATCGAAGCCCTGGGCTACAGACGCCTGCAGGAACTGGGCGCAACCCCACTGCGAACGGTGCTCACTGCGGGGGGAGGTGCTCAAAACGAAGCTTGGTCAGCCATTCGCCAACGGCATCTGGGTGTAAAAGTGGGGCGATCGCGCTACACCGAAGCCGCCCACGGCAGCGCCCGGTTGGCCCAACAGGGCTTGATTGAATGGGCCACCAGCAAAGCGGCGACCCGCTAGAATTCTGGGCTGTGCTCTTCGTCCCAGCATTGCCCATCGTCCCAGGTAAAACCCTGGGTACGGCAGGCTTGCTTATCGTTGATCCAGGGCAGGGCGGTGGGATGGGGGTCGCTGATTTCGGCTACGGCAAGCTGTAGCGCGATCGCCCGCAGCCCAATGTAGGTGAGGCTGAGGAGTGCGCCAGCGCTAATGACCAGGCTGAGGGATTTCCAGAAGCTGGCTCGTTGGGCCTGGATGCGAGTGAGGGAACGCTGCTCTTTACCGGCCAGAAAAACCAGATAAAATCCTGATGTTCCCAGGTAGGGAATACTCAACCTTAGATCGACGGAGTGCTTACGGGGATTAAGTTTAGCGCAAGCTTGCTTGAGGATTTCAACTTGTTCGGGCGAGAAGGTTGCTTTTTCGCTAAGGGTTAAATTGTTAAACAAGCGATTGAAAACGACGTTATCTGCGCTTTGAGATAGGGGTAGTTGGGTTTGAGGAAATTGGATCAGGTTAGCAGCTTTTCCCATGGAGTCTCTCGCGTTATGGATGAAAACCGACTGTAGCCATTGGTGCAAGTAGTGTGGCGACCAAAATGGCGATTGAATCACCGGCAATAGAGTGCTTCGGTAAGGCCATGGCACTGCCAGACCATTGCAGGAACATTGCCCTTACAGGAACATTGCACTTGGTGATGCCCCCAGCTCCAGAAATGACCTCAGGAAAGGCATTTAAGGCTTCAGTAAATTCAGTCTAGACAACTTGCTCCGCACTGGCCTCAGCGATTTGGCTGAATGTTGAGACCATTGGATCGTGTCGAACAGCGGTGCTTCGTACAACAACGCTACTCGACCCGCTGGAGGACGGTGATTTTGGGATCGACAATTTTCTGTCCCAGGCCGGGAAACTTGATGGCGAGGCAGATTTTGTTGCCAGCCCCGAAAATATGGGTGACGTGCCCCTCGCCAAAAGCCTTGTGAATGACGCGATCGCCCACCGTCCAGTCATCCTCGTGGGTGCCGGGGCGATCGCTCGCCTCTTTTTTAATCTCCCGAATGGGGGTAGTCATGCGGGTGGGAATGGCGCGGGCCGTGTTGCTCAGCAGCATGTCGCGGGGCAGCTCGCCCAAAAAGAGAGAGGGACTGGCGGGTTCGCGGGAGCCGTAGAGGCGGCGGGCGCAGGCATGGGTGAGGAAGAGCCGTTCCTGGGCGCGGGTGATGCCCACATAGCAAAGGCGGCGTTCCTCCTCAATGGCCGCCGGATCTTCCAGGGAGCGATAGTTGGGGAACAGTCCCTGCTCCAACCCCACGAGGAACACCACGGGGAACTCCAGCCCCTTGGAGGAGTGGAGGGTCATCAGGGAGACTTTGTCGGTGTCTTCCTTCAGGTCGTCCAGATCCGAGGCCAGGGAGGCGTTGGCCAGGAAGAGGGGCAGGGTGGCGTCTTCGTTCTCCTCCTCGAATTGCAGCACGGCGTTGTAAAGCTCGTTGACGTTACCCAGGCGGTCTTCGGCTTCGTCGGTGTTTTGGGTCTTCAAATCATCCACATAGCCAGAATCATCAAGCACCCCCTGGACGATTTGGGAGGCGGAAACGGTGTCTATCTTTTCCCGCCAGGTTTGAATGATTTGGGCAAAGCCAAGCACCGCCCTGGAGGATCGCCCCGCCAGGGTTTTCACCGAAGTTTCATCCTGCAAAATTTCCCAGAGGGGCATGCCCAACTGGATGGCGGCCTGATCGAGTTTGTCCAGGGTGGTTTTGCCGATGCCGCGCCGGGGGGTGTTGATGACGCGCTTGAGGCTGACGGTGTCGAAGGGGTTGGCGATCGCCCGCAGATAGGCCAGCACGTCTTTGATCTCTTTGCGATCGTAGAACCGCAGGCCACCCACCACCGTGTAGGGCGTCCCCGACCGCACCAGCACCTCCTCCAGGGCGCGGGACTGGGCATTGGTGCGGTAAAGGATGGCAAAGTCGCCCCAGGAGAGGTTGGGGTCGTTGAGGGCCATGCTGCGGATCTGGCCGACGACGTACTGGGCCTCGGCAATTTCATCATCGGCGCGATAGCAGTAGACCGCCTCCCCCTGTCCCCGCGTGGGCCGCAGCACTTTGTCGATGCGCTCCGTGTTGTTTTCAATCAGGTGGTTGGCCAGCTCCAGGATGTTTTCGGTGGAGCGGTAGTTTTCCTCCAGCTTCACCATGGTGCGGGTGTCCAGATCGGCCAGACCGTCGCCAAAGTCGCCCTGAAAGTCCATCAAAATTGTGAAATCCGCAGCTCTAAAGGAATAAATTGACTGGTCCGCATCTCCCACCACAAAAATGGAACGGTGATTCCAGTCGTTAAACTCCTGAGAACTTGCGCCATTGGTCACCAGCAGGCGAATCAAGTCGTACTGGGTGCGGTTGGTGTCCTGATACTCGTCCACCAGAATGTGGCGGAAGCGCTGGTGCCAGTAGGTCAGCACCTGCTCGTTTTGCTGAAAGAGCTGCACCGGCACGCGAATCAGGTCATCAAAGTCCAGGGCATTGTTTTCCGCCAGGGCGGACTGGTAGTGGCGGTAGACGTCAGCGATCACCCGGCCCCGGTAGTTGGGCTGCTCCCGCTCAAAGTCGTCAGCGGATTGCCCCTGGTTTTTGGCGTTGCTGATGGTGTAGCGCACCGATCGCGGGTCGAACTTCTTGTCGTCCAAATTGAGCTTAACGGTGACGATCTGCTTGATCAGGCTCTGCACATCCGACTCGTCAAAGATGGAGAAATTGCGCGTCCACTTGCGGCCTTGCTCGTCCTCAAATTTCTCAATATCAAAGCGCAGGATACGGGCGCAGAGGGCATGAAAGGTGCCAATCCACAGCTCTTTGGTGAGGGTTTTATAGACGTGCGATCGCACCTTTACCTGCTGGTGGGCTTCCAGAGCTTCCAGGGCTTTGCCGTGTTTGATCTGGGACTCCTGCTCCGCAAACAGCTTCTCAATCCGCTCCTTCATTTCCCGCGCCGCCTTGTTGGTGAAGGTGACCGCCAGGATGTTTTGCGGATCGACCCGATGGGTGAGCACCAGATTGGCAATGCGGTAGGTGAGCGCTCGCGTCTTTCCCGACCCGGCCCCGGCGACTACCAGGAGGGGACCGCAGTAGTGCTCGACGGCCTGACGCTGGGAGGTATTGAGCTGGCTGAGGAAATCAACGGGGGCAGTCATGGGAATCGGTTGAGCGGGGGTGGGCAATGGAGGGGGCGATCGCACAGCGCTGCCCTGGACAGTGGGTGCATTCGCATATCGGAGACGGGTCTCTCTCCTGATTAGGATACTCGGTTTGCGGCGGTAATGTGGGCTGAGGATGTCCTCACCCTATCTGTTCAAAACTTGCTATACCTTGCCTCTGACTTGATGGAGTGGCTGGGTGGCGGATTTTCCCAGGTGCAGCTTTATCTAACCTACGTAGCTTTTGCCGCAATACCCTTTGCACTGATAGGGCTGCATGCCGTTCAGCTACCCAGGGCTGGGTGGCTGAGCCTCCTGGGTAGCCTTGCCTACGGTCTATCTTTCATTTTCTTCGCAAGTACTGTTCTCTCTGGGACAGCACAGCGGAATTCGTCGGGGATTCATTAGTCATCAAATGACCCGAAAGATGGTAAGTAGGTAGCCATAACTAAACGAAACTATGGTGGGGTGCGCCCCCCACTGGCTTTATTTATGTCCATGTACTTAGACAACTGCTACAATCTCATAAATCTATAACAGTCCGAGTCAAGGTCGCGACAAAGCATCTCGCAGTTATATCCCATGCCAGCAAAAGGTAAGATTGAAGTCCGTATTCGGTTTAAGGGCGTGCCGCTCTCCGATCCACACCGGGGAGGAATCACCCGCATCGAGGTAGATGGTGGTGGCTATGCTGTCTTTGCCGACATTAAAACCAAAACCTTCAAGCGGTTTTTGGAAAGCGCTCGCGAGTTTGACTATTGGGAAGGTGCTCTGAGCGGCACTTTAGACCGCATTCACGGATATCAAATTATCCTGTCGGATGCAGGGTTGCAGTGCTACGAGAAAAAGCCCAACAGCGAATCGAAAATTCCTAAAGAGTTATAGCGGTCTCCAATGGCTTGAGGTGCGGATTCGGGGGTTAGTAGCGTGGTGTACCATTCACAGCTTTCCCTGCCTCAGGATGCTCCACCCACGCGAATTTCGGAGAAAAACGAGGTGGTGTCAAACCGTCCGGGACGCTGCAGGAGACTGCTGCGGAGGCGCAGATTCTCACTGACAAACCAGGCTTTTTCCTCAATGCGCATACCCCCTTCCTCAGACACGATGGTGAGAATGCCACTGTCGTCCAGTACGTAGCAGGCCAGGGTCGTAATGGGCTGGGGCTTCAGGGTTTGGCGCAGTAGCGACCCCATGCCATCCTCATCGCCATCGGCCAGGGGCACCAGCAGAGTGCGGCCCACTTGCTTGGAGGGATCGGCCCCTACAAACCCTTCCCAGCGGACGGCGACGCCACACACTGCCTGGGCGGCATCCTGCCCCTGCTGCTGGCACAAGTCCACAACAGCCTGGTCGTGGTTGGGCAGCAGCTCAATCCACACGTCGGTGCGGCTCCACTCTGACTGGTTATAGGTCAGGTGCTGGCTAGTGCGCTGGCAAAACCACTTGCCACAACTTTGTTCAAAAAACGATTGAATATCCATTCTGCCTGCTGACCTTAAACTCACGATACGACCGAAAGTACAGCTTAGAAAATATCATAGGACTTACGCAGTTTGTCTTTTTGGTGGATGCTGAGTGTCCACAAAAAGACAGAATCTCAGGACGCTGCGTGCAATGCGTAAGCCTTACTCAGCAGCCATGTCCGCAAGACGCAATACCAGCACCGGACAGTGGGCAAAACGCACTACCCGCTCAGCTACCGACCCCATCAAAAAGCGGTTGAGACCGGTACGTCCGTGGGAGGGAACGACAATCAGATTAATGTCGTAGCTTTTAGCGTAATCGATAATCTCCGAACTAGGGTCGCCAATGGCCACATGAAAGTGAACATCTTTGTACTCAGGGCCAGTAAACCGTTCAGCAAAGGCTCTATTGATGGTTTCAATACGAGTTTGATTATCAACGGTGTTCCAAACGACTCCCGGTTCTCCAGGATAAAGGGTCGGCAAAACATGAAGGATATGCAGCCGGGAAGCGTCTTCAACAAATTCCAGGGTGCGGGCTTGGGCCTTAAAGGATGCCTCTGAGAAATCAACGGGAACCAAAACACGGTCAGTTTTAAATAAAGCCATGTGAATCTTCCATACAACGTAGTTAAACGAAATTATTTTCTTGGGCGTGTACGGCCCCACAAAATGCAGTTCTACTAAGCACGCAGTGGCCACAAAACCACCCAGAACTCCTAGGAAGCCACATGAGCATGCATGCGTCAGTTCTAATATCTAGCTTTTTGGAGGTTCCCATTATAGGGTATGGCTGAAAGCAGCTTGAAGAAGTATGAAGTTGCCGCCCTGCATAGTTTGCTTGTTGGGGATGCCGCTCAACCGTCTTCAGAAATTGCTAAGGAATGGCGGCAGCAGCAGCCATTGTCGGTAAGGTGATGGAGAGAGCCACGTTAAACCGTTGAGGAGTCAGAAGTATGAGTGACTTTCAAGATTTTTTAACCCGCCAGTTTGCCCACGTTGCCCTGGGGGAATTTAAGCCAGGTCGCTTTGAAGAAGCCCGTGCGCTTTACGAAGCTGCCGTCTCCACCTATGCCACCGGGTTTGAGGGAGCCTATCTGCTGCGTGACCCTGATACCGATCGCGGCCTCTCCATCATCCTGTGGGACAGCCTGGAAGATATGGAAGCCAGCCAAACCGAAGCCCACCAGGAAATCTTGAAGAAGATGACTCCCCTGTTTACTCAGATTCCCGATACGGGTTTTTATGAGGTGGTGTGCCATTTGGATCCGTAGGGGTTGATGGGTTGGTGGGTTGGTGGGTTGGTGGGTTAGTGGGTTGATGGGTTAGTGGGTTGGTGAGTTTATTCATGCACTCGTTTACTCGTCCACTCATGCACTCATGCACTCAGCCATCGCCTCCACTGCTGCTTCCAGGGCGATCGCCACATGGGTCCAATGCGTTCCTCCTTGACAAAAAACCACGTAGGGTTCCCGCAGCGGTCCGTCGGCGGATAGCTCGGAGGTGCTGCCGTCAATGAAGGTGCCGCCCGCCATCACTAATTGGCTCTCATAGCCAGGGGTATGGTCAGGTACCGGCTGGACGTAAGACTCGACTGGGGAATGCTGCTGGATGGCACGGCAAAACGCCTGAATCTTTTCAGGAGAGCCGAGGCGGATGGCCTGGATCACGTCCCGCCGAGGGGTGGTGGGTAGGGGATTCACGGGATAGCCCAGCTCATGGAATACCCAGGCCGTGAGGTGGTTGCCTTTGAGGGCCTCTCCGACCATCTGGGGGGCGAGGAATAACCCCTGGAACAGCAGCCGGTTCTGGTCAAAGGTAGCCCCGCCCGACTGGCCGATCCCCGGTGCGGTGAGGCGACAGGTGGCGGCTTCCACCAGCTCCGCCTGTCCTGCCACGTAGCCCCCAGCGGTGACGATCGTGCCCCCCGGATTTTTGATCAGCGATCCGGCGATCAGGTCGGCTCCCACGGCGGGCGGTTCGCAGGCGTCTACGAACTCACCATAGCAGTTGTCTACAAAGCAGATGGTATCTGGGTTCTGGCGTTTAACGGATGCAACAATGCGGGCAATGTCGGCGATCGCCAGACTGGGCCGCCAGGTATAGCCGCAGGATCGCTGGATCAGCACCAGCCGCGTATCCGGGTAAATCGCCTGGTCGAGGGCCTGCCAATCTACCATTCCCTCTGGCGTGAGATCTACCTGCCGATAACGGACCCCAAATTCCTTTAGAGATCCTTGATTATTCCCCCGCAGGCCGATGACTTCTTCTAATGTGTCGTAGGGAGCACCCACCACTGAAACCATCTCGTCCCCTGGGCGGAGGACGCCAAATAGCGCGCAGGCGATAGCATGGGTTCCAGAGACAAATTGGACGCGGACAGCGGCAGCATCAGCGTCCATAACGTCGGCGAAGACCCGGTCTAAAACCTCGCGGCCAAGGTCCCCATGGCCATAGCCGGTTACTCCGGCAAAGTGATGGGGGCCAACCTGGTGGCGTCGCATTGCGGATAGGACCCGTCGCAAGTTTTTCTTGACCTGAGAGTCAATTCCAGCAAAAATCTGGGACAGTGCTTGTTCTGCCTGCTGAATCCGCTCAGAGCTGTTCATCGGATCTGTGCCTGGTGCTTTCGGAGAGGGACAAGATGCGTTTATTCTGGAGAGCGGTTAACCCAGCGGGTAATCACCTCCCGTCCACGCAGAGCCTATTGTCGCGCAGATTAGGCTCCATATTTCACTTATTGAGATGACTGAATGACTATTACCAATACAACCAAACCTCCTATTGAGTGGTCTACCACCATCTTCATGGCGGCCCTCCACCTGGGGGCACTCCTGGCCTTTGTTCCCCAGTTCTTTAGCTGGAGTGCGGTTGGCCTGGCCGTTTTTCTGCACTGGCTCACCGCTGGAGCTGGCATTACCCTGGGATGGCATCGCCTGCTCACACACCGGAGCTTCCAGGCTCCTAAATGGCTAGAATACTTACTTGTGTTTTGCGGCACCCTTGCCATGCAAGGAGGGCCGATCTGGTGGGTGGGCCTTCACCGCCATCATCACCTTTATTCTGATCAGTCCACCGACCACCACGATTCTCAGAAGGGATTCTGGTGGAGCCACATGGAATGGATGTTCTATAAGGTGCCCGCTGAACAGGAGATCCCCCGATTCACCAAAGATATCGCGGACGACCCATTCTATCAGTTCCTGGACAAACATTTTTTTGCCATCCAAGTAGTTTTCGCTGGGCTGCTGTACCTGATCGGCGGCTGGCCCTTTCTGGTCTGGGGCACCTTTGTGCGGCTAACGGCGGTTTACCACACCACCTGGCTGGTGAATAGCGCTACCCACAAATTTGGCTACCGTACCTACGAATCTAAAGACTGCTCGACCAACTGCTGGTGGGTGGCGCTGATCGCCTATGGTGAAGGCTGGCACAATAACCACCACATGTACCAGTACTCGGCCCGCCACGGCATGAAGTGGTGGGAGATTGACTTTACCTGGATGATGATCCAGGCGTTACAGATGGTGGGGCTGGCCCGCAACATTAAGCTCGTTGAAAAACATTAATCAAACCTGCAATTACTTCACCAGTATTAACCAGATTCGTATACCGTTCGTCATTAAAATCGAGTATTTGCATGACCACTGCAACCTTAACAAAACTTCCCCGCGACTGGACTGTTATCGTTGTGATGACAGTCCTTCATATTGGGGCGCTTTTTGCCTTCCTCCCCAGTAACTTTAGCTGGGCAGCCGTTGGCCTTGCCGTTGTTTTGCACTGGGTCACGGGCGGATTGGGGATCACGCTGGGGTGGCATCGCCTGCTCAGCCATCGCAGCTTTGAAGTTCCGAAATGGTTAGAGTACTTCTTCGCTTTTTGTGGATCCCTGGCGATGGAAGGGGGCGTCATCTGGTGGGTGGGGCTGCACCGGCATCACCACCGCTATTCTGATCAGGACGTTGATCATCACGATTCCAATAAAGGGTTCTGGTGGAGCCACATGGGCTGGATGATGTACGAGGTGCCTGCCGAGAAGGAGGTGCCCCGCTTCACTCAGGACATAGCCGACGACCCTGTGTATCAATTCCTGGACAAGCATTTTTTCTACCTCCAGGTGGCCCTCGCGGTGCTGCTCTATGCCATTGGCGGCTGGCCGTTTGTGGTCTGGGGGATTTTTGTGCGCCTGGTGGTGGTTTACCACTGTACCTGGTTTGTCAACAGCGCTACCCACAAATTTGGCTATCGCACGTATGATGCGGGCGATCGCTCCACTAACTGCTGGTGGGTAGCCCTGCTTACCTACGGTGAAGGCTGGCACAACAACCACCATGCCCACCAATATTCGGCTCGCCACGGTATGGAGTGGTGGGAAATTGACTTTACCTGGATCACGGTTCAGTTCCTTCAGCTACTGGGTCTGGCCCGGAACGTCAAGCTACCTCCCGGCGTTAAGGGATAAAAGGCGCTTGTGCGCGAGCGTCCACACATCCGCTAGGGGCAAATGGCTATTTGCCCCTGGTTCCTGTTTGATGGCAGGTTTGCCTCTAAAAAGCGTTTCCGGGGGCAGCAACCCTAGTGATAAATTGAATCGCCCTGGGCGATACGCTTAACGGTGGTCAGAGTTTCGAGGGTGATTGGCCCCCAGCGGTGCCCCCGGTGGTTCGACATGCCCAGGGCGATCGGACTGCCCTGACGGGGATCGCGGTAAAACCGGGGAGACGCATTGATGTAAACCATTGCACTGTTCACCCCGGTGGCAAACGTGCGGCTCTCCACATACGACTCGGTCACCAGGCAGTTGGCGTGACCACTGCTGTGCTGGTTCATCCAGGCGATCGCCCGATTGAGGCTGCTCACGGTCTTAAAGGCTACAATCTTCTGCAGGTAGGCGTGGTTCCACTCCGAATCGTCCGCCAGGGTTAGATCGGGAAATCGCTCCACCATCTGGGCGTCGCCCCTCAACGAAAAGCCTTTTTCAGCCAGCCCATGGAATAGCTCTTTCAGCAGAGTGGCCTCACAGGTCGGGGGAACCAGCACTTTTTCAACGGCATTGACCGGGTCAGGCTCGCTCTGGTGGCTGTCGTAGATGATGTTATAAACCTGGTCGAGCCGCCCTGACGGTGCCCAGTAGAGGTAACAGTTGCCGATCGCGGTCTTCAAAACTGGCACTATTGATTGCTTCAGCACCTGCTGCACCAGGCTGGCACGACCATAAGGCACCACCAGGTTAATGTGCTGGTCTAACGCTAGCAATTCGCGGGTCAGATCGCCCTGATCGGATGGCAGCAGTTGCACACAGCTATCGGGCAGCCCTGCATCGGTCAGTGCTTCCTGAAGGACATCGGTCAAGATCTGGTTAGAATGGCTCGCCTCCGTCCCGCCCTTGAGGATGAGTACGTTGCCCGTGCGGATGCACAGCCCAGCGGCGATCGCCCCCAGCTCGGGAAACGATTCGTACACCAGCGCCACCACCCCCAGCGGCATCAGTTGGCCATAGGTTTGGCAGTGCTCGACCTGATAGGGAGTCGCCGAAATCTGCCGGAGGGGATCGGGGGTTTCCTGGAGCCGGTGGAGCATTTGTACGACGGTCTGAAGCCTTTCGGGGGTGAGCTTGAGCCACTCCAAAATGAGTTCGGGCACCGCCATTTCGCGGCTGGCTTCCAGATCAAGCGTATTTGCTTCTAAAATATCGTCCTGGCGAAACCGGATGATGTCTGCCATCCGACCAAGGGCATGGGTGCGCTCATGGGAAGACTTCGACACCAATTCCTGGGAAGTCTGGTGAGCGCGTCGCGCAACTGCAATCAAATCATGGGAAGAATCCAAGGAACCCTGTCGCCGCCTAACGCCTACAAGCTAACCAAAAGATTAATGCCAACATCATCGCCAGCACAAGTGCCGCAATGACTCGAAATCCAAAGCCAAGGCTGGAACTGAGGGTGGTGATCAGCAGCAGCAGCACCAAACCGAACAGAATAATTAGCGTCAGGGGTAAAAAACCACGACCAAGGGTTGAATGGGCCAGACTCCACTGATGCCCTGTCCACCGCCACGCTTTTTTATAGGGATAAGTGGTTGAGAGCTGTTCAATCGCGTATCCGCTTTCTTGAACAACGAAAATTTGCTGACAACGATTACAGCCAAACGCGTCGGTGAGGGTAATCGGAATCAGACGACCACGACGACGGCAGGGGCAGGGGTAATCGGAACCTAAATCGATTTTGTTATGTTTGTGGGTTTGCACAAGCTACGCTAGCACAATAAAACCAGTGGTCAAGGGGGATGCGGCAGGATTGCCGGAGGTTGGAATCTGGCGGCCTGGGAGGCTGGCTCACCCCATCTGGACCGTCCAGTTGTGATGAGTGCTTCAGGTACACAGCTCTCTACCTAGTTCTAATATCTACCAAAATAACCTCTGTCAGCAATCCTGGCATCGGAGATCTTGAATTCTTTAGGTTTCCCTAGGCGAATATTCCAGGGCTAAGCGGTAGGCCGTACTGTGGAAAATCAGGATGGCGATCGCGCCATTAACGAAAAAGCTCCGCTCGGTGGAGCGGAGTGCCTTTTGACATCCTCCCCGGCCTAAAAGCGCGGGGATTCCTCGCCACGCCACCCCCGAAGGATGGTCGCTGAATGGGGGTCAAATTGATTGTTACGGGGGCAAAAACTTATTGCCCCCACCAGTCGTCTCAAATTACTGGTTGGCATCCTGAGCCTTGAGCTTCTTCCGCAGAGTCGCTAACCCAAAACCGATGATCCCTGGTAGCATGGCGGGGGTTGGAATCGGAGTGGGTTCAGGGGAATCTGGCGGATTATCGTCTCCTGGAATATTAGGATCCTCTGAAGGGCTGCTGCTAACGATACCCTGGTCGATATACTGGCCCACAATAGATTTATACTTGCCATTGACGTGGACAACTGTTTCATCGCCGTACTGCTGTGACCGTTCGCTAATTTGCTCTTGGTAATCTGGGTTGCTGGTCGTAAATGCCTTCACCGGAAGATTGAGAGCGCCAACACCAACGATCGCAAACAGCGAGGCGATCGCCACTTGACTCGTGATATTACGAAGCATAGGAGTACCTTTTTCCTTTCGTAGGGGCTAAATTGTTAAAAGAGCGGTAGCTGCACCTGCGAAAGAAGGCTAGAGCATGGATACCCAGCCCAATGGCTCCCCATCCTTGTAAGAGGAAGCGGGGAACGGCGTAACCTGAAACTCGATCGGAATATGGCCGGAGCGTAACAAAAAATTTAAAAAGGCAGATGGAAAGGTAGACAGCTTCTGTAAATTCCAAGATGCGAACTGTGATGCGAACTGTCAGAGTGTGCTTTGACGATTTCAAACCAGTGCCGTCTCCGTGTATCCCGATCATACGAGTTACTACAGAGATGTCAAGAACGGTTCCGCAAAAAATCTCGCCTTCACAGCGCCTTTACAAAGGGCAGTCCAGGGGACGTTGACAACGTTTTGGGTTTGAGAACAGAGTTTCAAACCGGAACTTTACCCATCAAGAACGTTGACATCCTCCCCGGCCTAAAAGCGCGGGGATTCCTCGCCACGCCACCCCCGAAGGATGGTCGCTGAATGGGGTTGACACTTCACCACAGATTGCCTCCAGGAGGTCTTATGCCTGCTCCATGTC
>JAYKGU010000238.1:0-14661 GCA_035285585.1 Synechococcales cyanobacterium | reverse complement strand
GCGAAGTCAGCCAATTTGAGGCAGATCGTCCCATGCTAAAGGTCGAGTATTCTAGAGAATACAGCGAGAAATATGACGCAGAGATTATCCTAAAAATTCTCAAACACACAGTCGATCGCCGTCTCACCCCCTGATTGTGATGTCTAACTCATCCGATTTTCCGATGGAGTCCTACAAACTGACAATGCCACGCTTAACCGCGACGATCACAGCCTGGGTGCGATCGCCCGATCAAATTCTTGCAGCTCCTCATAGGAAACCTGGTCGATGGGCTTGTTGCTAACAAAGGCAATGAATTCTCGCACGTCCCCCTCGTAGGCCCGCCGCGTGTGCTAGCTTTTGTACTTGGGCAGCCAGAGCTGAATCAGGCGCGTGTTCGGTGCTCACCTTTTGAAGTTGAGAACTGCGGCTTTAAGGCAGATTTTGGTGTTTGGCTCTTGAGATTAGAAAGCGAAGTTTTTCGCTGTTGTAGCGACGCGATCGCCTCCACAGCAGAGTGAAACCGGGCTTTTGGAGATGACTCCAGCATTTTTTCAAGCCAATTTGCAAACTGTGGAGAAAGTCGAACGTGATTACGGAAAATGACGGGCCGAAAGCCCACGAAACAAAGCTTTTCCGCGTTTTGCCTGCTCTGATCATGAGGCTTCCGAAACTTCGGCGAAGATGTTTCAATCCCCTTTCGGGGAATTAGGTCATGGTGACAAGATTGGGTTGTTCTAGTGCGATCGCCCCAGTGCGCCTACCATTTCTGCTGGACAAATAGACCTCAACAGCATAGATATTTAAAGCATAAGTAGGTCAGCACAATTAAATTCATGTTAGAAAACCGGGGGAGTGCCCCGGTGGGGTGCTCCCCCGGCTTTCTAATCTTCGTTTTTCAATGCAGTTCTACTTAGAGAGAGCTTTAAGTCATCGATTGGATTGTTCATTCACATCGGAGCATCAACCCTTATGAGCCATGAAGTCAGTTCAGATCAGGAGTTATTTCCTCTCGCCCCCTTCCTTGAAAAGGCGAAGGCCCAGGCTTGTACCGACATTTACTTGCAGATTGATCAAATACCCTACTGGCGCATTTCGGGTAAGCTACAGCCTGCCGAGCACCCCAAACTGACCGGAGCGACCTTTTGGCAATGGGCGCGGGACCTGCTGCTGCCGGAAGACCTGCCGTTTTTCCAAGCGGGGGCATCCATCCGTCAGATCGTCAACCACGCGATCGCTACCGTGTCAGTTCACGCCCACACAACCGTCGCTGGCCCCGCTTTGAGCCTCCGGCTACCAACCAGCACGGTTCCGGACATGGACCGGCTGGGGCTGCCCAGCGTACTCAAAGAGCTGGTTGAATCGCCCCAGGGCTTGATTCTGGTGACCGGCAAGACTGGCAGCGGCAAGTCTACCACCCTGGTGTCCCTGGCCAACTACATCAACCAGACTGCTTGCCGCCACATTGTTACCCTTGAAGATCCCCTCTGGTTTCTCTACGCTCCCCAACAGTCCATCATCACCCAGTGGGTTGCTGGGATTCACATTGATAGTTTGATAGACGGGTTTGAGCAGGCTCAATGCATTGACGCAGATGTGATTGTGCTGAATGAGTTGGGCGATCGCCCAACCCTGGACAAAGCCCTCCAGGCCGCCCAATCCGGATACCTGGTGCTGGCCTGCTTGCACGCGACACGGGCGATTGAAGCGCTGGAGACCCTATTCAGTTTTTATAGTGAGGCAGAGCAGCCTTTCATTCAGCAGCGGCTATCAAAGGTCTTGAAAGCCGTCCTGTCTCAGCATTTGGTTCCCACTACCAGCGGGCAATATGGGCGGGCTGCCATACACGACCTGCTGGTGGTGAACAAGCAGGTTCAAGAACGCCTGGCTCAGGGACATTTGGACTATCTGGCATCCTGGACCGCCGAGGACACTGTGGTCTGGCCACGCACGATGTCCCAAGACCTTAATCAACTTTTGACTGAACAGCGAATCAGCCAGGAAACCTTTGAAACAGTTTCCCAAATGCTGAAAAGTTATGAAGTAAGCGAATTCTAGCCCCTATTCAAAGGTGGGTGGGCCGGTGGGGTCAACTACCTCCCCGAACCAGATCACCGCGAATCCGGCGCGAATACCGATTCCCAGCGCGTTCCAGGTGAGGTTCGACCAGCCACCTTGATTGAGGATCACGGCATTGTGGGACGAACTGTTTTTCCAGCCGTTGAAGGCGTCTGCGGCGGTGGCCACATAATCTCCACTGCCGCCAAAAGCATTTTCGTAGCCGTTGCCAGGATAGCCCGTCTGCAGCCGTTGGGGGGCTTCCCAGATGGTCGGATAGGTGTCGGGATTGGTGGCGTCGTAGGGAGCATCACTCCAGCTATGCAGGGAGTTTCCCGTAGCAAATTCGTAGTGTTGATCAAGGTCAATCACATGGCGGTTAGCAACTGTGCTCAGGGCCTTGGACAGGGGAATGGCCGGTAGGCCGTTGGCGGCCCGATGCTGATTGATCAGGTCATAAAGGGCTTGCTCTTCACCGTTGATGCCATCTCCAGCAAATTCAGTTGGGGACAGGCCCTTCAGCCTGAGCTTGTAGGCCGTTTCCCCGGAGCGACGAAACACCTTAATGTAGTAATTTCCCACCTCTAGATTGGCTGTGATTTTTTCGGCCTGGGTGCCTTTGCGCCGTGAGCGAAACAGGGTTTTACCCGATTCATCCAGCAAAGCCAGATCAGCATTTGCCCGAAGACCTTTGAGGGAAATATTGACACGGCCACTGGAAGCTATCGAAAAGCGGTAAAAGTCTTTGCGATCGCCCGCCCCCAATCGCTCCCTAAATTTCTGTATACCACTCAGGGCACCAATGTCCCTGGCCGCCGTCCGCCGATTTCCTGGATCGCGCATGGGTTTTCCTCTGGTAACAGCTCACTTGCCAATGGCTTTGCTACCGGCTTGGCAGGCTCATAGGCATACCTGCCTAATCTACTCCTACAGCCAGATTGCCAGTCCCCAGAGAAATTACTGAAGTTTGCACCTAAATTAAAACTTTTTCGGGTCAGCCATGCGATGAGCCGTTCGCAAAATTTGCCCCGCCAGCATAGCCGCCCCAAAGCCGTTGTCGATATTCACCACCCCCACCCCCGTCGCGCAGGAGTTGAGCATGGTGAGTAGCGGGGCCAGACCGTTGAAGTGGGCACCATAGCCAATACTGGTAGGCACGGCAATCACCGGACAATCTGCCAGCCCCGCCACCACGCTGGGCAGTGCCCCCTCCATGCCCGCTACCACAATCAGCACATCCGCCTCCGCCAGCACCTGCCGGTTGTCCAGCAGGCGGTGGATGCCCGACACGCCCACATCCCAGAGTCGCCGCACACTAAAGCCGCAGAGTTCTGCCGTCACCGCCGCCTCTTCTGCCACCGCCAGATCTGCCGTGCCAGCAGACACCAGGGTGATGGTGCCGGGATGGTGGGGCACGAGGGCCGCAGGGGCGATCGCGCAAATGCGGGACAAAGGCGAATAGCGCAGGTCAGGAAGCGCCTGGCGGAGCTGGTCATAAACCTCTGGCTCAATGCGCGTGGCCATGACTACGGAATTGCGCTGCCGCAGGGTTTGCAGGATCTGGATAATTTGCTCCGGCGTTTTTCCCGGCCCCCAAACCACCTCCGGAAATCCCGTGCGGATCGTCCGGTGGTGGTCAATTTTGGCAAATTCCGCCACCGGCTCAAAGTCAAAATATTTTAGTTTGTCAAAGGCTTGATCAGGGGTCAGGTTTCCCTGGGCCACATCGGAAAGAAGGTTGCGGAGGCTATCGGGCTGAAACACGAATTTCCCACTACTGCGAACGGCACAGCCCATTCTAGCCCAGGGATGTTAATTCGTATTGTTGGGGATGATCTCGGTGACCACCTGCTGCCCCGTGACCACGATGGTTTCGTTTTGGAGTTTGCCCACCGCGCGATCGCCCTTGAGTTCAGCCACCGGATCAATCTGGCGGTAGACCACGTTGCCCTCGGCCACCACGTCCTGGGTAGGGATTTTCCAGGTGAGGCGCTCGGAGTTGAGCCGCGCCTGGTTTTGCTCGGCCACCACCTGCACTGCCCCGTTCATGCGAAACACCTGCTCATCCAGGTCGCCATCCCCCCGGTTGGCGTTGAGGGTCATGCCTTCACCCCGATGTACTACCGTCAGGGGGCGATCGGCGAGGACGGTGTTCTCGGCCATATTCCACTGGAGAGAATCTCCTGAGACCCGAATTGGCGGCTCCTCAAGGGAGACTACGGCATTGCGCCGGAGAATGGCCACCTCCGTTTCCAGGTTAAACTCGGCCCGGTCGCTGTTGGCCTGGGCAGTGACCTTTTTGTCTCGCCGTTGCTGAAGCTGCAGGGGGCGATCGCTCGTCAGCAGATCTTCTTCAATGAGCCAGACCAGCAGCTCGCCCTCCAGGCGGACGGTGTCATCCGTATCCCGTGCCCGTACATTCCCCTCGACCTCAATGCGCTGCTCATCCAGCGAGGCTCGGACTTCGTTCGCAGCGATTTTGAAGTCGGGATGGGTGGCCTTGACTCGGTTGCGAATAATAAACAGGTCTTCCTCCGGCACCCACTCCAGCTCTTCGCCCCGCAGCACGGCTCCGGTTTCCAGATCTGTGGCAATCACCTGCCCCCGCAGAAATAGCTGCTCGCCGTTCTGGCGCACTTCGCCGCTTTCCGCCTGAATCTCAAAGGCTGGCTCCCCATCCCGATAAAACTGTCCTGTGGGTTTTTCGATGCGGGCATCCTGCTTATCCTGGCTGTAGACGGCCTGGTCGGCCTGCATCCGCCAGATTAGCGCTCCGGTGTCGCCAGATTGTTCCAGCGTGATGTTGGCAAACGTTAAATCCTGCGTCGGCTCCTCACCCGATTCGGCTTCAGATTCCGCCGTTGTCTCTGGTGTGCGATCGCGCCGACAAGCTCCACCTCCCACCAGCAGGCTGATCAGTAACAGCGACAGCACTCCGCACCGACCCAACTGACCTAGCTCTAGTCTCCTCATCCAGCCTCACCATCCCCATCAGTACTCCCTCCAGGATAAACGCTGCCTTTGGTGGATGGGGTAAAGCTCAGATTATGCGTCATCCTGGCTGTTCATCACGCTGATCCCGGAGAGGGGGCGGTAGGTATAGCTCTGGTGGCGGGGCGTTTTTTGGATGTCTTCTTTAATGTTGTCGAGGTCGATGTAGCGATCAGCGACATTGATCAGGTTGTCGCTGGTCATTGAGCGCAGGCTCACCACCTCCACCCGTGCGCCTCGGTAGCTGACCGCATCGACCGCGTAGGCCAGGTCGCCATCGCCGCTTACGAGTACTGCCGTATCGTAGGAGCCAACCAGGGCCATCATGTCCACCGCGATTTCCACGTCCAGGTTGGCCTTTTTCGAGCCGTCAGGGAGCTGCACCAGGTCTTTGGATACAACCCGGTAGCCGTTGCGGCGCATCCACAGCAAAAAGCCCTGCTGCTTTTCGTTGGTGCGATCGACCCCAGTGTAGAAAAAGGAGCGCAGCAGTCGGGAACCGGCGGTCAGGCGGCAGAGAAGTTTGGTGTAGTCGATTTCGATGCCGAGCTGCAGGGCCGCGTAAAACAGGTTGGAACCATCAATGAAAATGGCCACTCGACCGCGATTCTCAAGCACCTGCTCAGGCGTGAAAACAGTATCACTATCAAAATTGCCCGTATGAATCATGCTTAAAAGCCTCGATGTTTATTAAAGGTGCTTTGAACATTCGATAAATTTTGAAATGGTGGAAAACGTTTCTTATGGAAAGGTAAAATTTTGCGAGATTCAACCCCGTTGGAGGGTATTCGATTCAACGCCGATATTATCAAAGAAATTTCGGATCGTCGCTATTGGCGGTGACGGATTTCTACGTGGGTTGCTCCAGCTTCTGGAAAATTGGGCTGGGATCACGCAGTGGTTGGCCTGCCTTTAGCATTCCCCAGCGGGCATGTTCTTTAAACACCAGTTGGGAAGCGATGGTGGGCTGGTTAAAGTCAATGTCGAAACCAAGCTGATGGTAGATGCGATTACTGAGGTTGGGAATGATGGGGGACAACAGGTAAGCTGCCTGTCTCACCGTTTCCAGCACCGAGTACAGAATTTCTTCAACAGTAGCCTGTTCGCCATTTTTATACCGGGTCCAGGGGGCCTGGTCATCGATATATTTGTTACTGGCCCGCACCAGGGCCAGAATGGTTTCGCACACCTGACTCAATGCCAAATTTTCATAGGCCGCAATGACCTGGGAATCGAGGGTTTCTCCTTTTGATTTCAAGATGTTTTCACCGGATATTTGAGCGGGATCAATGGCAGGAATCTGGCGATCGCAATACTTGTGGGCCATGCGCAGCGTGCGGTTAAGCAGGTTGCCTAAATCATTGGCCAGCTCGGCATTCAGGATATTAATAAAGCGGGTTTCGCTAAAGTCCCCATCCCGACCCAATTCGATTTCTTTGGTGAAATAATAGCGCACCGCATCCGAACCGTAGCGTTCGGTGAGGTCAACCGGATCAATGACGTTGCCCAGGCTTTTGCTCATCTTCTGCCCGTCTTTAGTTAAAAAGCCGTGGCCAAAAACCCGGTGGGGCAGGGGTAGCTCCGCCGACATTAACATAGCAGGCCAGTAGACCGCATGAAACCGCAGGATGTCTTTGCCGATCAGGTGCAAATTAATCGGCCACCACCGTTTGAGCGCATTTTCGAGGGTTGGCTCATCCTCAGGATCAAGCAGGGCCGTAACGTAGCCCAGCAATGCGTCAAACCAGACATAGAGGGTGTGGCCGGGATCGTTAGGAACTGAGAACCCCCAGTCTAAATTAACTCGGGAAATGGAAAAATCTTGCAGACCGCGCCCCACAAAGCTCAGCACTTCATTGCGGCGAATATCGGGTTGGATAAAGTCCGGGCGCTCATGATAAAGCGCTTCCAGGGGCTGTTGGTAGTTGGAGAGGCGAAAGAAATAGTTTTGCTCATCGCGCCACTCGGCTTCCAGGTTGGGGTGAAGCGGGCAATGTTTATTCTCCAGCAGATCGCGCTCTTCTTTAAACTCCTCGCAGGCGACACAGTAGTAGCCCTGCTGCTGCCCCAGGTAAATATCGCCCTTATCCCAAACCCGCTGGAAAAACTCGCGGACGATTTGCTCGTGGCGGGGGGCGGTGGTGCGGCTGAAGCGGTCGTACTGGATGTTAATGAGTTTCCAGAGGGCATCGAAGCTCTGAACGATCAGGTCACAGTGCTCCTGGGGCGATCGCCCGGCCTTCTCGGCGGTGCGCTGAATTTTTTGGCCGTGCTCATCGGTTCCCGTGATCATCAGGGTAGGCACGCCCTGCAGCCGGTGGAAGCGGGCGATCACATCGGCAGCAATGGTCGTGTAGGCGCTCCCCATGTGGGGAACGTCGTTCACGTAGTAAAGCGGAGTGGTAACGGCGAATGTGGTCTGATAGCTGGAGGTCATGAATATCCTGATGTGAACTACCCTTAAAAACGCCCGCAGAGCCATCCGTCGGCATACTCAGGCGTTTGTCGTCGTGCGATTCCGGATGACCATCTGGAGCGATTTCACGGAGGCGGGGTGTCTATGGAGACCGAACTGGGATCACGGCTCTTCTACTCGGGCCACCCCTGGACACGGCTTGGATATTATTTTAGGCGCGATCGCTCACCCATCCGGAATAACTTAATCTCAAATTCAACGCTCACCAATCACACTCTTTTAGAAATTATAGGTCTTTTTACCTAGTTTGCAGGGGGAGACCTGCCCCGAATGGGAGCAACTTCCCACCGCAGAGCGTGATGTAACATATTATTAAAAAGGTATACAGAATAGAGAAAGGGCTATGCCAGCCTTAAGAACAATCTATCTCTGTGCCAGTTATGTCCGCAGATCGTACACTTTGGGTTGCTCGGCAAATTTTACGCACCGTCGGTACCCACGCCTTTCTATATCACCGCGATCGCATCCCCCAGAGCGATGCTTTGATCGTGGTTAGTAACCACCGCAGTATTTTGGATGCTCCCCTGCTAACTGCGGCCCTGGAGCGCCCCATCCGGTTTGCCTGCCATCACTACATGGGCGAAGTGCCCGTTATGCGGGAGCTGGTCACCAGCCTGGGAGGGTTTCCCCTGGATTCTCCCGATCACCGCCAGCGCTCCTTCTTTCGACAGGCGACCCGGTTGCTGGCTACAAAACAGGCCGTGGGCATCTTCCCTGAGGGGGCTGAGCCGATGGTGAGGCGCACCGATCCCAGCAATTTACAAGACTTTCAGCGGGGTTTTGCCCACCTGGCGCTGCGGGCACCCGTGTCGGATCTGGCGGTGCTACCGGTGGCGATCGCCTCCTTTCAAGAAGACGTCCAGTCCGCCTTTCCGCTGCGCTTACTCCACTGGTTTGACCCGTCCGAGCCGCTGTTCGACCAGCCGGGCTGGCATCCGCTGGTGGTCTACGAACGGGTCAACGTGTTTATCGGACGACCCATCTGGATCACGCCCGCTCAACAGGATGCTTACCAGGGCAAGACCGCGAAAGCGGTGGTCAATGACCTGACCAACTATTGCTATAGCGAAATCGACACCCTCCTGACCTCAGGCTGCTGAGCCACCTGTACCCGCCTTGGCCCTGCTGCCCGTGACCATTTTTCAAAAATTGACCCTATGCCTGTGGCCGAATCAAAAGTTATTTTCATCACGCCAACTGACCTGTCTCCCCACCGCCCAGATCTGCCGCTGTTCGTGTTTTTACCGGGCATGGATGGCACAGGACGGCTACTGACCGTGCAGGTCGAAGACCTGGCCGTCTATTTTGACCTGCGCTGTCTGGTGATCCCGCCGACCGATTTGACGGACTGGGATGGACTGGCGGATCAGGTTGCGGCCCTTATTCGGGCTGAACTCAAGGAAAACCCTAATCGTCCGGTTTATCTCTGTGGCGAATCCTTTGGCGGCTGTCTGGCCCTTAAAGTGGTGCTGCGATCGCCCCAGATTATCACCCGCCTCATCCTGGTCAACCCCGCCAGCTCCTTTAACCGCCGCCCCTGGATTGTGTGGGGATCGCAAATGACCCGCCTGCTGGCGGAGCCGGTGTACCAGATTTCCTGCGTGGGGCTGCTTCCCTTTCTGGCTAACTTAGAGCGCCTTGAACCAAGCGAGCGGCGCACCTTGCTCCAGGCGATGAAGTCCGTCTCGCAGAAAAGCTCCATTTGGCGACTGTCCCTGCTGGCCGAATTTAGCGTCACTCCCGCCGAATTATGGTCTATCCGCCAGCCAACCCTGCTGGTGGCCGGGGCGCGGGATCGCCTGCTGCCGTCGCTGCCGGAAATTAACCGGCTGGCTCGACATATTGCCCACAACCGTACCTACGTTTTGCCCAATAGTGGCCACGCCTGTTTGCTGGAGTCGGATGTCAGCCTCTGGCAAATTTTGAAGCGGAGCCAGTTTTTTGAGACGTCAGAAGGGGGCCTCGGCTTGCCCCAGGGGAGCACGGAGCGCCCACTGGCCACCAGCCCCCGCCCTGCAAGGGACGTCTGACTTCCCGTGTCCGTGCGGCTTGACGAGCAGATCCCGCAACCCTGATCCCATCATCCCTCAAACACCACGTCAGTGTGCTCCAGGTTAGCTAAATTCAGGGCTTTCAGCACCTGCGGCACGGGGATCGCTTCCAGTTCCTGGGTTTCCTTGCCGGTGCTGCGCAGGCGCAGGCTCAGACTGTTGGTTTCTACCTCCTTCGCGCCGACGATCGCCATTACGGGCAGCTTCTCCTTTTCGGCGTTGCGAATCATCTTACCGAGGCGATCGCCACCCAGATCTACCTCAACTCGCAGGTTGTGGAGGCGCATTTTGTCTGCCACCTGCTGGGCAAAGGCCATGTGATCCTGGGTCACGGGCAGCAGGCGTACCTGCACCGGAGCCAGCCAGAAGGGAAAGTCCCCCGCAAACTCTTCGATCAAGATGCCCACCAGGCGCTCCAGGGAACCAAATGGTGCCCGATGGATCATCACGGGCCGCTGGCGGGTGCCGTCTTCTGCCACATATTCCAGCTCAAACCGCTCTGGCAGGTTATAGTCCACCTGCACGGTTCCCAATTGCCACTCCCGCTCCAGGGCGTCTCGGAAGATGAAGTCGAGCTTTGGCCCATAAAAGGCTGCTTCGCCAGGAGCCTCGAAGTACTCCATTTCCAAAGTCTGGACGGCACGGCGGATGGCGGTTTGGGCGGCTTCCCAGGCGGCGTCGGAGCCGATATATTTATCAGACTCGGGATCGCGGAAGCTGAGCCGCGCCTTGAAGTTCTGCAGCCGCAGGTTCTTGAAGACCGCCAGGATGAGGTCCACCACCTTCAAAAATTCGTCATCCAGTTGGGAGGGCGTGACAAACAGGTGGGAGTCGTCCACGGTGAACCCCCGCACGCGGGTCAGGCCGCCCAGCTCGCCCGACTGCTCGTAGCGGTAGACCGTCCCGAACTCCGCCAGCCGCATCGGCAGCTCCCGGTAAGACCGCAGGTCGCTCTTGTAAATCTGGATATGAAACGGACAGTTCATGGGCTTCATGACAAATCCGGTTTCGGCGGCCCGTGCCTCATCGTCCTCCGCCATCAGCGGAAACATATCTTCCCGGTAGTTTTGCCAGTGGCCCGAAATTTTGAACAGGTCGACCCGCGCAATGTGGGGAGTCACCACGGGCAGGTAGCCCCGCTTAAGCTGCTCCTGTTTGAGAAAATCCTCCAGGGTCGAGCGCAGAACCGTGCCCTTGGGCGTCCACAGGGGCAGCCCCGGCCCCACATCATCTGAGAAGATAAACAGCCCCAATTCTTTACCCAGGCGGCGATGATCACGCTTTTTGGCTTCTTCCCGCCGCCGCTGATACTCGGCCAACTGTTCGGGGGTTTCCCAGGCGGTGCCATAGATGCGCTGGAGCTGGGCTTTGGTTTCGTCGCCGCGCCAATAAGCTCCGGCCACACTCTCCAGATCAAAGGCTTTAGGGTGGAGGGCACCGGTAGTTTCCACATGGGGGCCAGCACACAGATCCCACCATTCCTCACCCAGGTGATAGATGGTGATTGGCTCTTCGGTGATGTCGTTAAGAATTTCCAGCTTGTAGGGTTCGCCAAGTGCTTGAATGCGCCGCTGGGCTTCCTCCCGGCTCACCTCTTCACGCACCACCGGCAGTTTTTTGTTGATGATCTTGATCATCTCCTTTTTGATCGCCTTCAGGTCCTTTTCGGTAAAGGGATCGGGGTTATCAAAATCGTAGTAAAAGCCGTAGTCAATCCAGGGGCCAATGGTTACCTGAGCCTTGGGAAAAAGCTTTTGCACCGCCATGGCCATGACGTGGGACATGGTATGGCGAATCTTCTTGAGGGCTGTAGATTCGCTGGTGCGAGGCAGGTGAATTTTTTCGGGATTTTGATCGTCGGGGTTTTGATCAGAAGGCACGGCTGGACTAGACATACGCAATAAACAGCATCACGAAACAGGTCTGAAAGTCCGCAGCCGATTCAACATGGCGTGAGGTTTCTGCTGCGGTTCCCATAGCCATTATCTTAGCGCCCGTGTTTTTCAATGCACCCAACCCTGATGTTTTTTGCGCCGCTTCCTCAGCCGCCAAGATGCCTGAGCAGAATGGCCTAAGCCAGGTGAAGGATTTTCGGAAAAGGGGAATCTTAAAAAATGTTATAAAACGTAAAGCAGGCTACAATAGAAATTAATAAGGTAGGTAGCCACAAATTGACGTAGCTATGGTGGGGTGCGCTCCGCTGGCTTTATTTATGGCTATGTGCTTACTCCTATAAAGAAACATTTGGCTAATCGGCCTTTAACCTTCATGAACGGCTCTAACCCATCCCGATCCGATTTGCTGCAGGCGGTTCTACAGCCTCTGCTTGACGATTTTCGATACTGGTTTGAACAATCGCGATCGCTCCTCGAAAGTAAAGACCTCCCTAACCTTACCAACGAAGCCCAGGCCGATTTGCTGGCAAGAGTGATCCAGGCCCAACAAGAGGTAGACGTCGCTAATGCCCTCTTCAAGGCGACGGAGGGCCAGGCGGGGGTAGATATGCCCGTAGTGCAGCAGTGGCACGATCTGGTCAACGAGTGCTGGCAGGTAGCCATGCAGTATCGGCTACGGCTAGAGCGGGGCCAAGACAGCTAAAACCACACCAGTCCTGCAGGGTCGGCGATCGCTTTTTTGTAAGCTCCGACCCGCAAGGCTCCCAGGGTAAGCGCATTTTAGGTCAGCCCGAACGGTTGCGTTGAAGCAGTCACTTTTAATATAAATCTGATACAGACTTGATCCGAGTTTGACAGCAACTTTTTATTCAACGACGAAGAATAGCCCCAGGGAATACACAATGCTACACCTACTTTACATTCTTGCTTTTACGGTTCTGGCATTTCTGGCAGTGGTGAATTTGATCCGGAATCTGATGGTTCTGGGAAACGATTCGCAGCGCTATTCGGGCAATGGAAATGCCTCGTCGCGATCGCCCTTTGGTTCTTCTGGCCAGGTTCCTCACCCCGAGCTGCTGGATGATTCGGGCGATGTGGTGCGAGAACCTTACCTGGTGATGCGCTCCATTTCGGTAGATGATGCGCGCGATCGCCTGGATGCGCTCTATAAATCCTCCCCCAGCGTGGTCACCGATCGGGATGACGACCTGGACAACCAATAGCCCGCACCATTCTTGAGTGACTGGGCTGCTGGGAAGCCGTCTGAAGCCTGTCCCATCCCCTTCCAACCCCGCTTCCACCCCGATCTGATTGCTTAATGCCCTCCCGGTCCAACCTGTTCCAATCAATCCGGTACCGTCTTTGGA
The DNA here is from genome assembly GCA_035285585.1 of Synechococcales cyanobacterium. Taxonomy (GTDB): domain Bacteria; phylum Cyanobacteriota; class Cyanobacteriia; order CAKZMO01; family CAKZMO01; genus JAYKGU01. Next base: position 1,844 of record JAYKGU010000238.1, on the reverse strand, counting down.
TTCATCTTCTCTTGATGGCAATCTGGATGATCATTGCCTTGATCGTCCGTTTGCACAACCTTACTGGGAAGCCTCTCTGGGCTGACGAGATCTCCACCCTGGTTTTTGGGCTGGGTCACGGCTATCAGGGAATTCCTCTAAACCAACTGCTGGGGGCAGAGACCCTTCTACAGCCGCTGCGGCCCGATCCTCAGTTGAACTCGCTGGATACCGTTGGCCGCTTGCTCCAGGAAAGCAACCATCCGCCCCTTTACTTTGCCCTAACCCACGGTTGGCTGCATCTGTTTCCGGCTCCACAGGGCTACGTCTCGCTGTGGGGGGCGCGATCGCTGGCTGCCCTCTTTGGGGTGCTGGCCGTTCCTGCGAGCTTTACCCTGGGCTGGTCGATCTTCCGCTCCCTGACAACCGCCCATCTGGCCGCTATGCTGATGGCGATTTCCCCGTTTGGGGTCTACCTGGCTCAGGAAGCTCGACATTATACGCTGGCAGTATTCTGGATCATCGCCTCTCTGGTCGGATTGGGGGCGGCGGTTCACCACCTGCGCCATCGCTGGCCTTTGCCCCGGTGGATAGTGGGGGCCTGGGTGGGGGTGAACGCCCTGGGGCTGGCCACCCACTACTTTATGGCGCTGACTCTTCTGGCAGAGGCTCTGACCCTGTTGGTTCTGCGGGTTTGGCGGCGGAAATGGGGATGGGCGACTAATCGCTGGCGCATTGGAGGGGCGATCGCTGGAACTGTCGTCACTGGCCTGCTCTGGCTTCCCTTCTGGCAATCCAACAGCCAGGGGGATGACCTGACCCGATGGATCTACGACAACGACCTGGGCGGTTGGGGCTGGCTGGATCCACTGCTGCAAACCCTGGCCAGCACCGTCAGCATGGTTTATCTGCTGCCCATTCAGCAGGTGGATGATGCGATCGCCATTGCCTCTGGCCTGATTTTGCTGGGGCTGACCCTGTGGACAATTCAGATGGTGTGGCGGGGTTACTGTACCCAGGTAGCCGATCCGCTGGTGGCCGATGGCATGGTGCTCTTGGCCCTGTTTTGCCTGGGTGCGATCGCCATCCTGCTGGCCGTGACCTATGGCGCAGGCATTGGACTGGCTCAGGTGTTTCGCTACCACATGGTTTACTTTCCTGCGGTCATTGTGCTGGTGGCAGCGGGCGTCGTTGGGCGCTGGGCATACGTACCATCGCCAGCTCCAGCCCGAATCTCGCGCCTGCTGCCCATGCCGGGGTTGGCCCGCTTTCGCCTGGCACGCAACCGGGTTATTGTGCTGATTCTGCTGCTGGGGCTGGCAGGGAGCTTTACGGTCACTGGTGACCTGGCCTACCGGAAAATCCACCGCCCCGATCGGGTGGTGACAGAAATTGCGGAACGCTTTGAGGTGCCCGTGCTGGTGGCGATTTCCCACCAGTCCCACGGACAAACCGGACGGCTGATGGCCCTGGCCTGGGAAATGCGATCGCCCCAATACAAGTCTCTGCTGGCCACGTCCCAGTTTTATCTAGATCATCAGACCTGCGACCTTTTGGGGGAACAAAACTGCAACACCCCCAGCGCTACCCTCCGGCAAGCCCTGGAACAGATAGCCCGACCCTTTGATGTGTGGTTGATCAATTACGAGGGCAAGGCTAGCTTAAAAAATCAGGGATGCAGCTACGTCATGACCAAGCGCGTCGATGGATATAAGTACCAGCAGTACCGCTGCCGTTAGTTGACATCCTCCCCGGCCTAAAAGCGCGGGGATTCCTCGCCACGCCACCCCCGAAGGATGGTCGCTGAATGGGGTTGACACTTCACCACAGATTGCCTCCAGGAGGTCTTATGCCTGCTCCATGTC
>JAYKGU010000237.1:0-6149 GCA_035285585.1 Synechococcales cyanobacterium | reverse complement strand
CTACTCGGCCCAGGTGATTGAAAATGCCCAGGCCCTGGGTCGGCAGTTGCAAAGCCGGGGCTTCAAAATCGTCTCTGGCGGCACCGACAACCACCTGATTCTGGTGGATCTGCGCTCCATCGGCATGACGGGTAAGATGGCCGACCAGTTGGTGAGCGGCGTGAACATCACCGCTAATAAGAATACTGTGCCCTTCGACCCCGAATCGCCCTTTGTTACCAGCGGTCTGCGGCTTGGCTCCCCGGCGATGACTACGCGCGGAATGGGCACGGCGGAATTCACCGAAATCGCCGACATCATCGCCGATCGCCTCTTAACTCCCGAAGAAGAACCAATTGCCCAGGGCTGCCGCCGCCGGGTGAAGAATCTGTGCGATCGCTTCCCCCTCTACCCCCACCTCACCATTCCCCAACCGGCCCTGGTCTAGCTACCCGGTTGACGAAACGCCCCTCCCAAGTTTCTGGATAGAACGTGTCTGGCCCGGTGCTCTACCGGGCCATTTTTGTATTTTTCGGGTGATCCGGTTCGAGAGAATGGGCAGCGGTAGAGATAATTCGTAAAAGATCGCCGAGACGAATGACAATCCCCATTTCGTCACATCCCATCTCGTTGCACTTGGCGCTGAATGGGTCTAGACTCTGCTACAGCACAAATTTACAAATCTGAACCTGAGCGACACGACAGATGCCCTCCCAGCTATATCATCTGGTTGCATTTCTAATCTCAGTGATGGTGGTTCTCCTGAGTACCCCAATTGTCAAAGCAATTGGGCTAACGAGTGGCCGAGTTGACCTGCCGGGCGATCGCAAGGTCCACGATCGCCCGATGGTACGCCTGGGCGGCATTTCCATCTTTTTAGGATCGCTGGTAGCGCTGCTGGCCGTTTGGGGAATGGGCGGCTTTGGCATTTTACCACCTCACAAAGAATATGAAATCTGGGGGGTTACCATTGGCGGACTGGCCTTTTTCCTGATCGGCTTGGCAGATGACCTGTATAATCTTTCGCCGCTGGTGCGGCTGTTTATGCAGATCAGCATTGCCAGCGCAGCCTGGAGCGTCGGCGTGCAGATTGCCTTTGTAAAAATCCCCTTCGTTGGCATTACCCAACTGCCTGATTCCGTCAGTCTGCTGTTAACCGTCCTCTGGCTGGTGGGCATGGCCAACGCGATTAACTGGATCGATGGGTTGGACGGTCTGGCCGCTGGCGTATCGGGCATCGCCGCCGTGGTCATGCTGATTGTCAGCCTGTTTATGAACCAGCCCGCCGCCGCCCTGATTGTGGCCGCCCTGGCGGGGGGTGCCCTGGGGTTCCTGAGGTACAACTTTAACCCGGCCCAAATTTTTATGGGGGATGGGGGCGCGTACTACATGGGCTTTACCCTGGCGGGAGTAGGGGTAATTGGCCTGTTGAAAAGCGTAACCACCGTGGCCGTGTTGCTGCCCTTTCTAATCCTGGCCGTCCCCATCCTTGACATGTCTGCCGTCATCATTGACCGCCTGCGCCACGGCAAATCGCCCTTCATCGCCGACAAGCGCCATTTGCACCATCGCCTGCTCAAAGCCGGTCTTTCCCACCGCACGACTGTTTTGTTCATCTATTCCCTCACCCTCTGGTTGGGCAGTCTGGCCCTGGTGGTCGCCAAAATCCCCAGCGGCATGGTCTACGCCACCGCCGCCACCGCCCTGCTGATTTACACCTGCTGGAAGGCGGTTCTGGCCAGGCGGGAAGCGAACTAACATCGCCATGGCAATGCCTGATAAGCTAGGGGCGGAAACTCCTACACATAGCCGGATTTTTATTAGGTGATTGGCATGGACCGAAGCGCTGAGGTCATCTGCGTCGGGACAGAACTGCTGCTGGGGGAAATTCTCAATAGCAACGCCCAGTTTTTGGCCCAGCAACTGGCCCAGCTTGGCATTCCCCACTATTACCAGACGGTGGTGGGCGACAACCCCACTCGCATTAAGCGGGCGATCGCCATTGCCTGTGAGCGATCGCGTCTGCTCATTTTCACAGGTGGCCTGGGGCCAACCCCCGACGACCTCACTACCGAAACCCTGGCCGACTTCTTCGACGTTCCGTTAATCGAGCGCCCTGAAATTTGGGAAGAAATTACCCAAAAGTATGCCCATCGGGGTCGGCAAATTTCTCCAAGCAACCGCAAGCAGGCTCTGGTGCCCGAGGGAGCCGCCAGCCTCCCCAACCCCATCGGCAGCGCCCCAGGCATCATCTGGGAGGCCCGCCCTGGATTGACCATTCTCACCTTTCCGGGGGTGCCCAGGGAGATGCAGGCCATGTGGCAGGAAACAGCGGTGCCCTATCTGAAGCAGCAGGGCTGGGGGACAGCCACCTTCCACAGTCGCATTCTGCGCCACTGGGGCATCCCCGAATCTACCCTGGCGGAGAAAGTGTCTCCATTTTTCGAGTTAGACAATCCCACCGTCGCCCCCTATGCCAGTAAGGGGGAGGTACGGTTGCGGATCACGGCCAAGGCCAGCTCTGAGGAAGCCGCCCGCCAGCTCATCGACCCGGTTGAGCAGCAGATCCGTGCCCTGATTGGGGCCGACTGTTTTGGCATGGATGATGACACGCTGGCCTCCGTTGTCGGGTCGCTCCTCCAATCAGCTAACCATACCCTGGCGGTAGCCGAATCCTGTACGGGGGGCGGCTTGGGGCAACTGATCACCTCAGTTCCCGGCAGTTCGCGCTATTTCTGGGGGGGCGTGATTGCCTACGACAACCGGATTAAAGAGGCGCTGTTGGGGGTGCGGGCTGATGACCTGGCCACTGAAGGGGCCGTGAGCGCGACGGTGGCCAAACAGATGGCGGTGGGGGTGCGCGATCGCTTCGATACCACCTGGGGCCTCAGTATCACCGGTATTGCAGGCCCAGATGGCGGCACCGATGCCAAACCGGTGGGCCTGGTTTACATCGGCTTAGCAGGGCCAGACGGATTGTTGGTGGCCCAGGCTCACCACTTTGCCGCCTACCGGGGGCGGGATTGGGTGCGCTGGCTGAGCACCTGCACGGCCCTGGATCAGCTGCGGCGCTGCTATATTGCACCCGAAACCGTTGAAGACTATAGTTGAAAACTATGAATGAAGGTCAAGTTAGCCTTGATCATTTATGTGAATTCGCTATGATGAGGGTAAGGCGTAAATACAAAATTCTCGCACCGAAGCCCTACGCTTATTTGGTATGATGAGGAATACGCCTCTGTCGTCTTGAAGGGAGCGATTCAACCGATGGAATTTATAGAGGATATGCTCGAGAAGCTTCGGGAATGGGTTCGAAAGGTCTTGGATGCCCTATTCGGACCAGAACCGCAGGCAGAGCCGGAGCCAATCCCTGTTCCAGTCGATGACAGATGCCGTCGCCGTTAATCTAAATTTACAGCGCCGTTGAACGGTTAGCGCTTCATTTGCTGAGCATTCTTGTACTGCACGGGCCTAACTTAAACTTGTTGGGTCTTCGAGAGCCTGAGGTTTATGGCGATGTCACGTTGCAAGACATCGACAACCAGCTCCGGGAAGATGGAGAGCGTTACCAGGTCTCCATATCTACGCTTCAGTCAAACCACGAAGGCAGACTCGTGGACGCTATCCAGGATGCCCAAGGCATTCATCACGGCATTTTGATCAACGCTGGAGCCTACACTCACACTAGTGTTGCCATTCGAGACGCGATCGCAGCGGTTCGCATTCCCACGGTAGAGGTTCACTTGAGCAACATTTACCGTCGTGAGGCGTTTCGTCATCACTCTTACCTGGCAGCGGTGGCGATCGGTCAAATTAGCGGGTTTGGCGGCAATAGCTATCGTTTGGGCCTGGAGGCACTGGTGATGCATCTCCAGCAGACAGATCTAAAGCGTCAGTAAGTGCGCTAGCATAGCCTGGGTTGGTGCTTGGATAGGCAGTTTTCCCATGTTGAGTTACAAGTTAGAGACCCTGAAGGCGCTCTTTTCCAAGATGGAGAGGGCGCTGGTTGCATACTCCGGAGGGGTGGACAGCACCCTGGTTGCCAAGATTGCCTACGATGTTTTGGGCGATCGCGCCCTGGCAGTTACGGCAGAATCTCCCTCCCTGCTGCCCGAAGATCTGGAAGACGCCCGGATTCAGGCGGCAGCCATTGGCATTGCCCATGAAGTTGTGCAAACCCACGAGCTAGATAATCCCAGCTACGCCTCCAACCCGGTCAATCGCTGCTATTTTTGTAAAAGCGAACTGCACGACACCCTCAAGCCCCTGGCCCAGCAACGGGGCTATCCCTATGTGATTGACGGGGTCAATGCCGACGACCTGGGAGACTACCGCCCCGGTATTCAGGCGGCCAAAGAACGGGGGGCGCGATCGCCCCTGGCAGAAGTGGGCGTCACCAAGCTTGAAGTGAGGGAACTCTCCCGACTTCTGGGCTTACCCTGGTGGGACAAGCCTGCCCAGCCCTGCCTGAGTTCTCGCTTTCCCTATGGCGAAGAAATTACGGTGGCCAAGCTGCGGCGGGTGGGGCAGGCAGAGCGCTATCTGCGGCAACTGGGGTATCGAGAATTGCGGGTGCGATCGCACGGCGACACGGCCCGCATTGAGCTTCCCCCCCAAGACATCCAACCCTTTGTGGCAACCGTTGATCTGCCTGCTCTGGTGGACACCTTTCAGACCTACGGATTTCTGTACGTCACCCTGGATCTGGAGGGGCACCGCAGCGGCAAGCTCAACCGAGTGCTCCACACCGAGCAGCCCATCCAGAAAAAGGGGCTTGAGGCCACTTCAGGAACCCGACCCTGAGCAGTCTAAGAAGCAATGGGAAGGGGGGCACCCAGCCTCAGCTCCGGAGGAAAGCAGGCAGGTCAACCAGTCCAGGCTTCCTGAAACCCCGACTTCCATCCAGCGTTGGAGAGGGCCAGTCGGGGGGGATTTTTGGTTCGCGGGGCGGCGGCGGAACCTTTCCTGGGTCTCCCTGGGACAAGTCTGGGGCGGCTGGGGGCGGCAGTGGCTGATCAGGCTGAACGGCAGCGGTTTCGGCCAGCTCAGGCAAGGGGCCATCGGGAAGGTCGGTGGGGCGATCGCCCGGAGTTGGGACGACGAGGGTGGCCACCCGAGGCAAATCGAGCTTTCTGGGCGACTTAGGTCGTTCGCCATCGGCTGACCCAACCCCCGGAGCTACAGGCTCAGCATCAGCGCTGGGTGAAATTCTTACGGGCTGCAAAACGCCGCTGCGCAGCAGGTCAGCCAGGGCAATTTCTTCATCGCTCACAGCAGGAGCCACTGAGGTTAAATCTGCAGGCCCTTCCGGCTGTGGTTCAAGCGTCTCAATGGCGGCCTCTTCCCGAGCTGGATGGATCGCCTGAGGCGCAGGGAGGGGCGATCGCCCCTTCGAGTTTTGGGCGGCTACTATGTCATCCATGGACGCATCTACCAGGCGGGCCAGGTCTCGCCAGAGAGAATCTTCATCCAGGGTGTCTGATTCAACCGGCTCGACGCTGGGCTGGGTCGGTTCGACAACAGCCGCCTCTCGTTGAAAGGGGTTATGAATGGCAAAGCTCGGCTTTGCTGCCGCTACACCAGCGGGGCCTGGGACAGCTAACCCAGACTGGGGCGCTATCAAGTCGGGTTTGTCTAGCTCTACAGGGGTCGCGGGGGGGGCGATGGGGACAGCGGACAGCGGCTCTGGAGTTTGATCGGCAGAGGGCGGGGGGGCGATCGCCTCCGGAGCCTCAGTTGGGGCCTCTTCAGGATGGAGCGGCTGGGGTTGACGAGCAAGCTCCAGCAGCCGGGACTGAAATCGCAAAGCTCCGGTGGTTGACGCACCCCTTCCAGACCCATGAAGCTCCACCACTGCAGCGGGCGCTCCAGCCGTCGGTATCGCCGTCCTATCTGCCAGGGGCTGACCTGGCCCTGCCTCGGAAGGAGAAGACCAGGGTTTGATGGTAGAAGCTTTAGGGAACAGGGGCGGCATCAGAGCCTCAACGGGCAATGCCTCTTCCAAGGGCGGGGCGGCGGGGGGTTTAATGAGACCATCGGTGGTCGTTGCGCCGTAGCTGGGAGGTGGCACCTCCAGGCATTTTTCCAGAGCAGCTTTGAACTGTAGCGTATAGCGCTGCTGCCGTTGGAGACGAATCCGCAAATCCCGACATTCCTCAGCAAGCTGATTG
>JAYKGU010000236.1:0-29936 GCA_035285585.1 Synechococcales cyanobacterium | reverse complement strand
GACATGGAGCAGGCATAAGACCTCCTGGAGGCAATCTGTGGTGAAGTGTCAACCCCATTCAGCGACCATCCTTCGGGGGTGGCGTGGCGAGGAATCCCCGCGCTTTTAGGCCGGGGAGGATGTCAATTAATCAGCTATGTAAGTAGAACTGCATTGAAAAACGAAGGTTAGAAAACCGGGGCGCTCCCCCGGTTTTCTAACATGAATTTAATTGTGCTGACCTACTTATGGGCAGGGGCAAGACAGCTTAGCTGCGCGGCGTTACCCCAAACTGGGTGACCAGGGCATCCCGAACCTGCTGGTGCAGCGGTTCTACATCCTCATCGGTGAGAGTGCGATCGCCCGCCCGATATACCAGCCGAAACGCCAGACTGCGCTGCCCCTCTGGCACCGATTCACCCCGATACTCATCGAACAACTCTACCGATGCCAGCAACGGCTGACCTGCCTGCTGCATGGCCAGCGCCAGTTCCCCAACGGCGAGGGCATCTGAAGCATAGAAGGCAATGTCCCGATCGGAGGCCGGGTAGGACGAGTAGGGTTGAAAAATGGGGGTAATGCGCTCGGGGCGATCCAGGTACTGCATCAGGATATCGAGATTGAGGTCAAACAGATACACCTCATCCGGCAGTTCCCGCGCTTGCCGCAGTTGGGGGTGAATTTGCCCAAATGTCCCCAGGTGGGTATTCTCCAGCCACAGGGATGCCGTCCGCCCTGGATGCAGGCGGGGAATGTCGGCCATCGCCCGATACTCGACCGTTAAGCCCAACCGCTGGAAGACATTTTCAAGCACCCCCTTGGCCTCAAACCAGGTGATGGGGCGATCGCGCCCCCCATCCCGCCACTTGCCGGTGCGCGGATCGCCGCCAAAAATGCCCGCAACGATATCGGTTTCCTGAAAGGCATCGGCTTCACTGCGCCAGAAAATTCGCCCTACCTCGAAACCCCAAAGCGGGCCGTTTCCCTGCTCCAGGTTGTACTGAAACGCATCAATCAGGGCAGGCAGGAGGTCGGTGCGCAGGGCTGAATACTCGGCAAATAGGGGATTGGCTAGCACAATTTGCCGTTCATCACCGGGCTTCACAAGAGAGTAGTGCATCAGCTCGGTCAACCCTACCGCCTGCAGGCTCTCGCGGATTTGCCGCACCAGCGCATACTGGTTGGATAGTCGCCCCGGTTCGGTCTTGGCGGGTAGGGTATCGGCAAAGCGGTTATAGCCATAGATGCGAGCCACTTCTTCGATGAGGTCAATTTCTCGCTCCAGGTCGCGATAGCGATAGGGTGGCACAGTAACGCTCCACACAACCTCCTTTGCCCGCTTGGTTTTAACGGGTGCGAGCTGACAGCCCAGTGCGGTCAAGGTGCGCTCCACGTCTTGGGCGCTGAGCGATCCTAAGGATGGTTCTGCCGCTTTACCGTCGAGTAAAACCGGCCCCAGCACCTGATTGACCCGTTCCAGGCGCAGTTCGATGGTGCGGGAAAACCCGGTTTGGCTGGCGCGATGGTCAGCGATCGCCTGCCCAACCACCGTCCCCCCGGCCAGATCCTGAATGAGAGAAATGGCACGCCGACAGGCCAGCTCTAGCTCCGCCTGGTTTACTCCCCGCTCATAGCGGGACGAGGCTTCCGTCCGCAGGCTTTGACTGCGGGCCGACCGCCGAATTGCGACGGGGTCGAAGATGGCCGCCTCCAGGAAGATGGCCTGGGTGCCGTCATGAACTTCGGTTTCCTCACCACCCATCACCCCCGCCAGGGCCACCGGTACGTCGTGATCGGTAATCAGCAGGGTTTGCTCTTGGAGCGAGCGAGACTGACTGTCGAGGGTGGTCAGGGTTTCTCCCGGTTGGGCAAACCGGACACCGATGGCCATATCCGATTGCTGGGTAACAGACAGGAGGCGATCGCGGTCGAAGGCATGAAGCGGCTGGCCCCACTCCAGCAGAATATAGTTGGTAATGTCTACAACGTTGTTGATAGGGCGCGTGCCTGCAGCCTGTAGCCGTTGCTGCAGCCACTTGGGTGACGGGGCTAGCTGGACCTGCTCGATTACGGTTCCTACATAGACTGGACAGGCCTTTGCGTCTACCTGAATTGATAAATTTTTTAAATTATTTTTTTCAGAAATGTCGGGAATTTTCGGTAGTTTCAGTGAAGATCCGGTTAGGGCGGCTACCTCACGGGCAATTCCAATTATGCTTAAAGCATCCGCGCGGTTTGCGGTGGAGGTTAAATCGAGCACAACGTCATCTAGACCTAAGTAGGGACGAGCATCTTCTCCTGGTTTTAGACTATCCTGGGGGAAAATATAAATTCCTTCCGAATCTTTTGCCAGACCTAGTTCAGCCAGGGAGCAAATCATGCCAGCGGAAGGGACTCCTCGAAGCTTTCGAGCGCTGATCTTCAAATCAATTTTGGGGAGGTAAGTACCAACGGTGGCGACGGGAACACAAATGTCTGCTCTAACGTTTGCTGCCCCGCATACAATCGTTGAAGGTGTATCTGTACCGATATTAACCGTGCAAACACGGAGCTTATCGGCGTTCGGATGGGGCTGACAGTCCAGAACTTCTCCGACCACAACGCCATCTGCCCAGGTGCGGCGATCTTCAATGTCTTCAACTTCAAACCCTGCCATAGTTAGCATCTCAGCTAACTCTTCGGGCGTCATGGTTAAGTTAACAAGTTCCTGAAGCCACTCTAAAGAGATACGCATGGGCCTGTCCGATTGGTGTTCCTATATGGCAAATCATTATTTCGTCACCACCCTGGAAACATGGGTTAGGGCTTTAACCACTGGCTGATATTTCCAGATAGGTTCCGAATCGTGCCTCATTATTCTATCGCTCAATCTTGACGCGATAGGGATAACACCGAGGTGAGTCTGAAACAAAATCGTGACCACAATAAAAACATGAAAAAACTCTTATTTTTTCTCCTTGTAACATTTCTTGCCAAAAGAAGACCGTAAATTTAGGGTGGTTTAGGCTGACTTCAATTAAAATCTGTAGAACTTTAGCAAGTCTTCAAGAGATTTCCCGCGAGATTGGCGCTTTGTCAGGCCATTTTTGGAACGATAATTTGTAGTAGGGTGAAACATCTGAAGATGGCGCTAATATGAGGGGTTTTACCCCTTTTTGAGCCGCTGTCATGCTATCCAATCGGCAGCAGATCTTCACCAAGCGATTGACGAAGTGAGAGGTTTGGCATGAGCTACTGCCTGAATCCAGCATGTCCTCGCCCAGAAAACTTAACCCATACCGAGCGTTGTCAGGCTTGCGGTTCGCCATTGCTGCTACGCGATCGCTACCGAATTCTGCAAGAACTCGGCCATGGCGGGTTTGGAGCCACATTTTTGGCCGTAGATGAAGCTTTACCGGGCAGCCCCCATTGCGTTATTAAACAGCTTCGGCCCGTTGCCTCTTCTCCCCACGTGCTGCAAATGGCGAAAGACCTGTTTCAGCGCGAAGCGAAGACTCTCGGAAAAATTGGTGACCATCCCCAGGTGCCACGTCTGCTCGATTACTTTGACTGCGATCAAGAATTTTATCTCGTTCAAGAATATATCAGCGGTTCCACTCTTCAGCAAGAGGTCAAGCATTCTGGCCCATTTAGCGAGGCCGGGGTCAAGCAGTTTCTCAGTGAGATCCTGCCAATGATTGACTTTATCCACAGCCAACAGGTGATCCACCGCGACATTAAGCCCGCCAACTTGATTCGGCGTAGCCAGGATAAAAAGCTGGTGTTGATCGACTTTGGAGCCGTTAAGGATAAGGTCAATCCAGTGAAGGCATCCGCATCTGAACAGACGGCCCTCACTGCCTATGCGATTGGTACGCCAGGATACGCCCCCCCCGAACAGATGGCCATGCGCCCAACCTTTGCCAGCGATATTTATGCTCTTGGGGTCACATGCCTTTATCTCCTCACCGGCAAATCTCCCAAAGACCTAGATTACGACCCTACCACTGGCGAAATTCTCTGGCACGAGCACGTCCACATCAGTGAACACTTCGCTGATGTCCTCAAGAAGATGTTGGAAGTGTCGGTGCGGCATCGGTTCCAATCGGCTAACGAGGTGTTGCGGGCACTGGATCTGGTGCCCTACATGGACAGCCTGGCCGAGAGCATGGTAACCACAACACCGGCAGGCCGCCTGCCTAGCTCTCAATCGGGGCTGCCGCCCTCCGGAAATGTAGGAGATTCGTCACCATCCTCACCCTCGGCTCGATTGGCCGCCCAAATTCGCGCCCGTCGTGCCCGCAATGCTGGAGAGAACACCGGATTACAAACAGCGGGCCGAGGCCCAGTGCGACCATCGACCTCGCGGATTGGGCCAAGTTCGGCGGGGCGATCGCCCGGAAAACCAGCAATAACAACCGCCACTAAACCCGACATCAAACAAATCCTGGAGGCATACGCCAAAGGTCGGCGGAATTTTGCCTCCTGTGATTTGAGTTTGTCTGACTTGCAGCAAGCCAGCTTGGTGGGGGCCAATTTTCATGACGCCAATTTTCACCAGTCGCGGCTCCATCAGGTCAACCTCCAAAAAGCTGACCTGGGCGGGGCCAACTTTGCCCAGGCTAACTTGAATGAGGCCATTCTGCGGGATGCCAACCTGGTCGGCGCGTTTTTGACTAATGCCGACCTGGGCCGCGCAGATCTGCGGGGAGCGAACCTAAGTTATGCCCATCTCAGCCACGCCAACCTGCGGGGGGCCAACCTCTGTGGGGCCGACCTCACTGGGGCGAAGGTCTCTGACGAGCAGTTGGCGATGGCTCGCACTAATTGGAAAACCATCCTGCCTCGCCGGAAACGTGGCCTGTGGTAAGGTCTGATCAGGTTTATCGGCATTTCTACCCATGGCTGAGCGTCCTTCCCGTCCGCATTCGTCGCGATCGCCCCATTCTCGCCAGTCCCAAATTGACCCCGAAATCTATGCCCGGCTGGTAGCCGAGGCGAAAGCTCCCTACCGGGGACTACGACGTTTTATCTATCTGGCATTTGGGGCATCGGGCTTGATTGGTGCGTTTGTTTTTCTGGCTCAGCTTACAGCAGGCCAGGAGGTAGGAACGGCCCTCCCCAACTTTGCCCTGCAGGTAGGGGTGGTGGCCCTGATGGTATGGCTTTTTCGCATCGACCGGGCACGGGATTAGGCGTGGGCAGTCCTCACCGCTGTCGCTTCACATTTCGATACAAAACGAGTCAAATCCTCAGGAAGCGAAATACAAAGAAAAGATTATATTTCTTTGCCTCCCCAAAGAAATCTGCCATTCTAGTTAAAGAATCAAATGAGGTCAGCCCATATAAAGACCTTAAGCATAAATCCCTTGAATACATGACTAGCGGGCCAGCTTCCCAATTGGGGGGCTGGCCCGCTAGCTTCAAGGCGTTTTCCCAGGGCGAGAAAAATCCTAACCCTCTGGGGAAGGGCGAGTATTAAGGGTAGGTGACCAGGTAGGGGGATGAGATCGGTTCCGCTTCCCCGGCATTGACCAGAGCTTGATAAACAAAGGCAGCGATGTCGGCGCGGGTGGCGTTGAGGTTCGGGTTTAGAGATTGGGTATCAGGGTAATTGACGACGAGATTGCGCTGGGTGGCGGCAGCGATCGCCCCGCTGGCCCAATTGGGAATTTGTCCGGCATCGGCAAACTTATTGAGGGCCGAAAGGTCATCGCTGCTGATTGCCAGGCCACTGGCCAGGGATACCAGCGCCTGCACCCGAGGAATTTCCTGGTTCGGTAGAAAGATCTGCCCCGGATAGCCCGTCAAAAAACCACCCTGGTAGGCAATTTGCACCGCATCAAACCCCCAGAAGCTACGGCTCACGTCCACAAAGTTAGTCTGGGGGCGCTGGGGCGCTGGGGCAAAAGCCTTGCTGACAATGGCGGCAAACTGGGCACGGGTGACCGGATCATTGGGGCGGTAGGTGCCGTCGGGGAAGCCTCCAATCACTTCTCGCTCGGCCAGGGCTTCGATGTAGGCCTGTGCCCAATGGCCCTGCACATCAGGGAAGCCAATGGCTTTAGCGACAAAAACTACTTCCCCTGAAATATCTGCCTCATTCATCTGGTTGCCAATGGCCATGATGGTATTGGCCCGCGTCGCGTTGTAAACTGCGTAACGGCCATTGTTGGCAATGATGTTTTCCCCTGGGTCGGCCTCGGTGCCCAAGTCGGGCCGGGCTTCGCCAATGGCCACCACTCCATCGCGGCGGCTGTTTTGGATCACATTCCGCCGCAAAATCGGACGGCCCCGGTTGGATACCACGATCCCGTCCACGTTATCGAAAATCTGGTTGCGCTCAATGCGGGGAGCGGCATCATCACTCACCGCCACCCCAAACCCGGTATCGCGGAATTCGTTTGACCGAATGGTGCCGCTGGCTTCACGGGCGACGGACACGCCGTTGGCATCATTATTAGTAAATAAATTGTCCTCAATGGTTGGGTTGCCCACACCCGTTACAAATACTCCTTCTCGGAGGCTGTTGGAAAAAGTGTTGTCGCGAATGGTGGGATTGGAAGACTCAACCCAGACGCCCGTGCCCCGCGTATTGGGATTGGTGATGGTAACCCCACGGATCTGCGAATCATTGGCTGCCAGCAGGGTCACGTTTTGGCGAGCAAAAGTGGGGCTAACCAGGTTGCCGCCGCCAATAATCAACACTGTTTGTCCCTGGTTAGATTCATTGCCCCGCAGGATCACCCCCGGTTTGAGGGCCAGGGGAAATGCCTCGCCGGTGTCGCGGGTATAGCTACCGGGAGCCAGTTGCACCACCGTGTTTTGTCCTGCCGGAACCTGCTGCAGCGCATAGCTAATGGTGCGGTAGGGAGAATTCTCTCGACCGCTCTCAGGAGTATCCGTCCCCAGGGCGGGATTTACGTAGATTGTTCTGGCGTTGACCGGAACCTGGGCCACGACCCCAGACGCCTCAGCCTGGACGCTGAAGGGAAGCGTGGCGGTCAGGCCAACGGGAACCAGCAGTAAGGGAACTAGGGCCATGCGGAGCGATGTCAGGGAGGGGATCGGGGAAGTCGATCCCTTTTCAGGAAGGCGACCATCGGGGCGATCGCCCCATCCACCCGCCTCAAGTAAATTCGATGCCTTAGAACCAGACCGAATGGAAGTAATCCGGTTCAGCTTAAAGCCCCGCCGTTTCATACCGTCATACCTACAACAAATGTGCTCCCCCACGATACATCAAGGCCCGATGGTTCATCTTGAACAATGGACTATCTTAACGAGTTGGGGGAACTGGCACAGATGGACTACTTGGGCGAACTGGGGAGCGGGTGTCCATGGGCTGAAACGCCTGAGTTAGAATACTTAGGCTAAGATACCCAAGCTGAGACACAGCAGTCTGAAATCACATGAGCTGGAATTGGTTAACGGCAAGCCACGGGATCATGCTGGCGCTTTTGGTAGGGTTTGCGATCGCCCACAGTGGTCTCGCAGCTCTCCGCCCCCCCATGGAAAAGCTGATCGGTCCCAGGCTTTACCGCATTGGCTTTGCCCTGGTGAGCCTACCCCTGGCAACGGTGCTAATTATTTACTTTTTTAACCATCGCTACGACGGGCTGCGGCTCTGGAACGTGCAGGGCGTTCCTGGCGTACAGACGCTTGTCTGGAGCCTGTCGGCTCTCTCTTTTCTCTTTCTGTATCCAGCGACCTTTAATCTGCTGGAAATTGCCGCCATCCAGAAGCCCCAGGTGCATCTTTACGAAACCGGGATTATCCGCATCTGTCGGCACCCCCAGATGGTGGGGCAGGTGATCTGGTGTATCGCCCACACTCTCTGGCTGGGCACCACGTTTACCCTGGTGACCTCCCTGGGGCTGATCGCTCACCATCTTTTTGGCGTCTGGCATGGCGATCGCCGTCTGGCTTCCCGCTATGGCGAAGCGTTTCAGGCCGTCAAACAGCGCACCTCGGTAATCCCCTTCGCCGCCATTCTAGACGGGCGGCAGTCCCTGGTGCTCCGCGAGTTTCTGCGTCCGGCCTATGGGGGGGTGGCCCTCTTCGTGGGTCTACTGTGGTGGGCACATCCGTGGTTAATTACCGTGACCCGTCAAGTGCCCTGGTAGGCTTTCTACCCCTCCGATGAGAAAAAGTTAAGAATATTCCCCCCAAAGCTTTGTTTTCTTTATCGTCAGAAGGCGATACGATATGATCCCAAAGGGGAATTAATTATAAAAATCAACGATATGGCCATTTCAGCTCATTCAGCGAATGAAGAAACTTTCACACACGACGTTTTGAATGCTCCGATTCCCGTTCTCGTTCATTTTTGGGCTCCTTGGTGCGGCCTTTGCCGCATGATTGAGCCGCTGCTGGCTAAGCTGGCGGCTGAGTGGGGTGGTCAGCTCCGGCTGATTAGCGTCAATGCCGACGAAAATTTGAAATTGGCCAATGCCTATCAGCTAAAAACCTTGCCCACGCTGGTTTTATTTGATGGCGGGGTGGCCCTCCATCGGCTTGAGCGATTTCACAGCACGGACGACCTGCGGCTGGCTTTAGGCGATCTGCACATCGCCCTGGAGCGGCTTACCATGAGCTGTATGCTCTAGTTTTAGTCCGTGCTGATTTTGTGGGGAGATTCCTGCGGAATTTTTCTACACCCCTCCTGTTGACACATCACTAATCCGGCCAGTCGACTCGCTCAGCCGCAGCTTGAATGGCTGCCAGGGGAGCTTCACAGAAATAGCGCTGTCGAAATCGCTCCTCCTGAACTGCCGCTAAAAAGCGTTGGATAGCTGGTGCTGCCGTCCTGTACTGGGCGTTTAGATGTTCTGGCGCAGAGACACGGATCGTCAGGTAAGTGCCGTTGGCGATCGCCTCGATCCCCATCTGGCGAAGGGCTTCCAGGCCCAGGGTCAGGGTGCGATCGCCAATCTGCAGGCGGTTCTGAATCTGGGCGCAGGTAGCGCTCTTTCCGGTGCGGTCCAGGTATTTGGCGATGCCGACAAGCTGTTGCCAGACTGCTTCTGGCTGGGTGGGATCGGGGGGTGGGTAGGCGATCGCCAGTATTTTTTGCTGCTGTCGCGCCTGCTGCACCCAGTTTTGCAGCTCATCCCAGCTCGTGGGGCACTGGTCAACCGACAGAATATCCATCTCCGTCCCTGAGTTTTCCGACATGCTGGCCAGGGGAGGAACCTGGGGTGTAGCCGTAACCGTGTCGGCCTCCGTCTCTGAGGGCTGGGGCTTGCGCCAGTCAAGAATTGGCTGGGTACTTACCCGTTCTGACCAGGTTGCTGATTTTGACTGGGCACACACCGCCACCAGACGGGCCTGGTATCCGCCTCCCTTAGCAGACGGACTCCGAAAGTCCAGTTCAATAATGGCGTGACAGCGACCCGTAGGCACATCATCTCGATAGTGGCCCCACCAAATTCCTGGAAAGCCACGCTGTACCGTTTCATCCCACAGCTCAAACTCGGTTTTAATGTAAGCCGTTTTACGCTGCTGGAGGTCTTGAATCCGGCGGTGCCAGACTCGCTCAAACCAGCAATCGCGAATCAGCAGACGGGGTACAGGATTGCCCACCCCATAAGGCTCAAGCAGGTTCAACGCCCGGAACAGGTCTTGCCCCAGATCGGCAACGGTTACCGTGAGGTTGGCCTCCATGACCTGCCCCTGGGTCGCGTCGTCAGTGCCGTGCTGTTCGCGAAATTCGCGGTTGATGGCATCTCGAAACAGGGCCAGGTTTTCCAGCGGCAGCGACAGACCCGCCGCAAACGGATGGCCTCCAAAGCGATGCAGCAGGTGAGCTTGGGGCTGGATGAGCTGGTACAGATCGATTTGCTGGGTGGAGCGGGCCGATCCTCGTGCCAGGGGGGTAGGGGCGGTCGGTGGATCGCTCCGCAGCAGAATGGTAGGGCGACCATACTCCTGGGCGATTTGTCCCGCCACCAGCCCCAGTACCCCCACCGACCACTGGGGATCTTCCAGGACGATGACGGGGTGCGTCGACAGGTCCATTTGATCCAGGCGATCGCCCACCTCCTGCGCGATCGCCCGCTGTAGGGACTGTCGTCGGGTATTGGCCAGCTCAGTTTCCAGGGCTAGCTGCTGACAGCGTTCCTTATCCTGGCTGGTGAGCAGCTCGACACAAAAGCTGGCGTCTCCCTGGATGCGGCTGATGGCGTTGATGCGGGGGCCAATGCCAAAGGAAATATCGGTGGGGCGATCGCCCGTGCGCCGACAGAGTTCTAACAGCTTGGTAATGCCAGGCCGCCGCGACGGAGTTTGCCGGGAAAGCTGCTTCAGTTGCTCGATGCCGCGCTGGGCCAGATAACGCCCATCCCCCCGCAGCTCTACCAGATCCGCAATCAGGCCGATGGCCACCAGATCCAGCAGATCGCTAAGGGGCCGGGTGGGGACACTTGGGAACCGTTCGTAGAGCGCCTCCACCAATTTATAAGCTACCGCAACCCCGGATAGGGGGGCGAGGGGGTGATCGGCGGGCAGAGTGCGGGGGTTAATCAGGGCGATCGCACCGGGGCGCACTTCCGGCAAAGTATGGTGATCGGTGACAATCACATCCATCCCCAGGGTTTGGGCAGCGGCGATCTCCGTAGCGTGGGTACTGCCTGTGTCGCAGGTCACCACCAGGCTTACTCCCTGTTGAGCCAGCTCTTCCAGCCCAGATTGGGAAAGACCGTGGGACTCGGTGAGGCGGTTGGGCACGTAGTAGGTGAGCCGGTCAACCTGGGGGAAAAACTGCCCCAACCCCTCCCACAGCACCGCCGTCGCGGTAATGCCATCGGCGTCAAAGTCTCCCCAAATGGCGACCCGTTCCTGCTGCTCCATCGCTTGCTGGAGGCGGGCGATCGCCCATTCCATCTCCTCGCCAAACGCAAATGGACTGGTTGGCTGGTAAGCCGCTGGATCAATAAAGGCGACCAACTGGTCAATGTCCCGAATACTCCGCTGCCAGAAAAGCTGCGTGGCAAAGTGGCCCATGCGTCCGGGCACATACCGCTGTACTGCCTGCACAAACTCAGGTGGAAGTTCCGTTTGGGGCACAACGCGCCAGGATAGGGGGAAGTCGGTCATAGGGAAGGACGAAGGGATGAAGGAAAGATGAGAACGACGTCTGATGCATCCGCAGATGCCGCAGATGGACGCAGATAGAGAAGCGGTAGGATCAGGGTGATCGAACGGAGGAATGGCATGGATTCCCGTTTAGAAACGGCAACCTTTGGTGCGGGGTGCTTTTGGGGCGTTGAGGCGGCCTTTCGGCGAATCAGCGGCGTCCTGTCCACCTCAGTGGGCTACATGGGCGGGCATTTCCCTAACCCGTCTTATCTAGATGTGCTGTCACGCATTACCGGCCATGCCGAAGTGGCCCAGATGACGTACGACCCCGATCAGGTGAGCTATGACGACCTGCTGCGTATTTTTTGGGAGATTCATGACCCCACCAGCCTCAATCGTCAGGGGCCAGACCGGGGAGAGCAGTATCGATCGGTGATCTTCTATCATACCGACCAGCAGGCGGTAGCGGCACGGCGATCGCGCCAGCAGCTCCAGCAGTCAGGGCGATACGATCGGCCCATCGTCACCGAAATTCACCCCGCATCGGCTTATTACCTGGCGGACGAATCCCATCAGCAGTATTTTGAGAAGCGTCAGAAATCCCGACACAGCAATCGTTTATGAAACCCAGCTCCAGATCCGGCGTTAAAACCAATGCGGCCCGCGTCCTCGATCGCCTCCAGGTGGCCTACGAGGTGCTCAGCTATGAGGTCGATCCCGATGATCTGGCGGCCAGCACGGCGGCGGCCAAGCTGGGGCTGCCGCTAGAGCAGGTGTTTAAGACGCTGGTGGTTCAGGGCGATCGCCAGGGAATCTGTCTGGCCGTCATTCCCGCTGATGCCGAACTGGATTTGAAAGCACTGGCCCACCTCAGCGGCAATCGAAACGTGGAAACTGTCCCTCTGAAGCAGGTGCAGCCGCTCACCGGGTATATTCGCGGCGGCGTGACGGCGATCGCCTGTAAGAAGGACTATCCCGTGTTTGTCGATGCCTCGGCCCAGGGGTTTGACCAGTTTGCCGTCTCTGCAGGTAAGCGGGGACTGATGCTCTGGCTTTCTCCCAGAGATTACCTCACGGTGGTGCAGGGCATGAGTGGGGCGATCGCCCGTCCTAGAACCGGCTCGCCGGCAGCTAAGACCGAAACACCGGAAGCGTAAAGTGGAAGCTGCTTCCTTCTCCTGGCGAGGAATCTACCCAAATCTGACCGTAATGGGCACGCACAATGCGCTGGCAGAGGGATAGGCCAATGCCGTAGCCTTCTTTGGCTTCATCCCGTTTGAGGCGGAACCGATCTTCGAAGATCTTTTCCTGATTTTCTTTGGGGATACCGGGGCCATCGTCGCAAATGCTCACCTGAACTTTTTGAGTCGTGCGGTGGAGCGCGACCACTTCGATCAGGCCATTCTCCGGCGTATATTTGGTCGCGTTGTCCAGCAGGTTGATGATGAGCTGCTTCACCAGCTCTGGGTCAGCATAGACGGTGGGCAAGTCGCTGGGAATATCCGTCTTCACCCGCTGGAACTTGTTGTCAAACTGGTTTTGCAGGCGATGCAAGATGTCTGAAAACAAATCCTTTAAATCTAGGTTGGTGGGATGGATTTGCAGCCGCACATCGCTGCCCCTGGCTGCCTGGAGAATGTCGGTAATCATGCGATCGATGGCTTTGGTTTGGGTGCGGGCATGCCGCAGGAGCTGTGCTCGTAACGAGGGCTTTAACCGAGATTCGACGCCATCTGGAACGTTACCCATTTCCAGCGTTTCCAAAGCAATAGACAGCGCTGTAAGGGGATTGCGCAGATCGTGGGCTAGCATGGCAATCAGCCGATCTTTAAATTGAAGCTGGGCTTCTAAATCGGCTTTTTCTTGCTTCAGGCGGAACAGGTCGTCGGAAAGCTGGATGAGTTCGGCGGCGTGGGCGATCGGGGTCATGTTGCTGGCCTTGCCGCCGCTGGGCGTGCTGCCATTGCCGTCAGCCTGGTTGCAGTGCACCTGATCGTCGATGGATTGCTGCCAGCGCATCCACCAGTTTTCTAGCTGCTCCACGAGATTACTCCCTGCCAGGGTTTGTTGAGGGGCAGGGTAGGTTTTGATAATTGCTGGCGTGGCCACCAGGCGAAAATGCTCGGCCAGGTAGGGTTGCTCCCCCACATCAATCACCTGTAACTCGTGGGGATAGGCATCCTGTTTTTGCTTCAGGTAATCACGGATTTGTCGAATTCTTTCGCTTGAGCTGGGTCGCTTGTCCACAAACAGCAGCAATTGAAGGAATGCATTGGGTCTGGCGGACAAAGATGATGATGCCTCCATGCCATTCTCTCGTAAACTAAAATTTCCGGTACCAGAATTTCAACACCAGCCCCTTCGTGTGGTCTGATACTAGCCTGCAATCTACTCTAGCCTGCAATTTACTCTAGCCTGCAATTTACTCTAGCCTGCAATCTACTCT
Source organism: Synechococcales cyanobacterium (assembly GCA_035285585.1). Lineage (GTDB taxonomy): Bacteria > Cyanobacteriota > Cyanobacteriia > CAKZMO01 > CAKZMO01 > JAYKGU01. The sequence continues at coordinate 16,453 of JAYKGU010000236.1, read as the reverse complement.
AGTCTGCGACCACTTTGACCTGCGAGCAATTCAACCTGCAACCATCTCAACCGGCAACTACGCCAGAGATTGCCCAGACAAGCCTTTCACCTTGTATTGTACCGACTAACTCTACCGGAAACGTGATCTTGATACAGGAATGCTAACGTCCCGCAGGTCGGGTTGGGCGGCCAATCTCCAGTAGGGAAGACGCTATTCTGGAAAGGAATGATCAGGATTTTGGTCAACCTTTAAAACCCTATCTCTAATGCTGTATGACCTCCTCAGTGCCTGAATCCGAACCGCATCGAATTGAGCAAGCGCAACCTGAGCTGTATCAAGGTCAGTTTGGCCCGTTCACCATTACTGCCCATGACCGGCGTGAGGTTATTTATTATCGTAGTGGGCTGGCGATCGCCGCCTTATGTTTTGCCATTGCCACAGCCCTGATATTTATCCAGAAGGATGCGCCCTGGCTGGGAACTGCCCTGAGCCTGCTCTATGGAGGGTTTGTGCTTGCTTTAGGGGGGAGCCTGATCACGATTCACATTTACCTGGCGTCCCTGCATCGGCTGCTGCAAATTTTTTGGGGAATTGGCGCGATCGCTTCCCTGGCCATTGTCCTAAAAAGTTCTGAACCCCTGGCGATCGCCGTTTATGCCCATCCCGTCTTGCTGTTGGGGGTTGGTTTTACCTTTGCCGCCCTCACCGGCATCTTTTTCAAAGAGGCTTTCTGCTTCAACCGGCTAGAAACCAAGCTGCTGACCCCCATCGTGCCCCTGCTCCTGGTGGGGCATTTGCTGGGGATTATGCCTGTTGGCGTCGAGAAAACCTTCCTGGGCCTCTGGGCGGTGCTCATGCTGGTCTTTGCCTGCCGCAAGGCTGTCCAGCCCATTCCCCCCGACATTGGCGATAAGAGCGTGTTTACTTACCTGCGGGAGCAAAAGGGTCAGCGGGCTTGAAAAATTAACCCGTGCTTAAACTAGTGTGCGTACTGCATCCTGAGCTTCGCGCTTGAGCCGCCGGGCAATGCGAAATAGCTCGTGGCCGGTGTGGAGGTAGTGCTCGTCGTAGCTGTAGACAAAGCGCTCCAGCTCTTCAATACCGTCCCCAATCTGGTTCAGGCAATAGTACAAGTTGGAGGCGGCGGCGGCGACGTTGATCGGGTTGGGATAGGAGCGGAAAGAAACTTGGGCAAGCTCCAGGCGATCGCGACAGTCTGAAAGATACTCCTGAAACGCTTCGATCAGCTCATCATCAAATGGATCTGCCGCGAGCTGGTCAATCTCGTCCTCAAGGGGGTTGAGAATTTCGCTTAACCAGCGGCTAACGGGACGGTAAACTTCCTGAAGCCACTGGTTGAGTTCGGCATCGGTGCGCTGTCCGGTGGTGCGCCGCTGGCGGTGGGAGGTTTGGGCGGCTTTAGTACGAACCTGGCGATCGCCCCCACCCTCGAACCCTGCATACTTTAGCCGCACATCGTAGGTACGTCGCTTCTGCGGGTCGCTTAAAACTTCATAGGCTGCATTAATCCCTGCAATCCGATCGTGATCGGCAGTGGACTGGTTCGTGTCGGGATGGAAAATTTTAGCCAGACGGCGATAGGCTTGCTTGATCTCTGCCTGACTGGCCTGGGGATGGAGTTCCAGGGTTTCGTAATGGTTGGACTCAGTCATGCCCCCATTGTATCGCCATCCCCCGTCCCTGCCCTATCCCAGGCTGGCAGAAACCAGCTCCGGATCTTGAAAAAGGGGCGTACTCAGGTAACGTTCACCAAAGCTGGGCTGAATCATCACAATTAGCTTGCCCTCATTTTCGGGGCGTCGCCCCACCTGGATGGCCGCCGCCAGCACGGCACCGCTGGAAATTCCCGAAAGTAGCCCCTCCTCACGGGCCAGCCGCCGTCCGTAGGCGATCGCCTCTTCATCCGAGACGGCAATTACTTCGTCAATCAGGTCTGCCCGCAAAACGGCGGGCACAAACCCTGCACCAAGTCCCTGAATTTTATGGGGGCCAGGGCGACCACCCGACAGAATAGGACTGTTGGCAGGTTCAACGGCGATCGCCTGGAACCCTGGCTTGCGCTGCTTCAGCACATCTGCCACGCCAGTAATGGTGCCGCCTGTGCCGACCCCGGCAATCATTATGTCCACTTCCCCATCGGTGTCTTCCCAGATTTCCAGGGCCGTGGTTTCCCGGTGAATTTGCGGATTGGCGGGGTTGTGAAACTGCTGCAGCATGTAGGCATGGGGCAGCGTATCCACAATTTCCTGCGCCCGCTGAATACAGCCGCTCATACCCTCAATGCCGGGGGTCAGCTCCAGCTCGGCTCCATAGGCCCGCAGCATGGCCCGTCGTTCAGAACTCATGGTTTCAGGCATGGTCAGAATCAGGCGATATCCCTTCGCCGCCGCCGCCATGGCTAGCGCAATCCCCGTGTTACCCGAAGTCGGTTCCACCAGCGTCGTCTTGCCGGGGGCGATGCGGCCATCCCGCTCCGCTGCCTCAATCATGCTGACCCCAATGCGGTCTTTGACAGACGCCGACGGGTTCATACTTTCTAGCTTGATCACTAGCTGAGCCAGACAGCCTTCTGCGACAGGGATGCGGTTAAGGCGCACCAGGGGCGTGTGCCCAACCAGTTCAGTAATGCTTTGAGCGATACGCATGGGACTTAGGATTTGGCCTTAGATATAGTACATAATGTCAGGCTGCTGGCGGGCATTCCGCTTTTCGAGCAGATCTTGCAGCGTATATTTCTGTAAAATCCCTTCGGCTGCACCGCAGGCTTCCTGCCACACCTCGTGGATGACAATCCCTTCAGGAGAGCTATGCTGCTGTTTAGATACCGTGGAATTTGCATCCAGACCCTCGATGCAGGCAATGATTTCTAGTAAAGAGATCTTCCAGGGTTCGCGGGTCAAAAGATAGCCCCCTTTTGCCCCCCGCTGGCTCCGCACCAGACCCGATCGCCGTAACGAGGCGAGGAGTTGCTCAAGGTAGCGATCGGGAATATCCTGCTCGGTCGCAATTTGGCGAATTTGCACCGGTTCCTTGGTGTGATGGTGGGCGGCTAGCTCCAACAGCGCCAGGAGTGCGTATTCACTTTTCGTTGAAAGTTCCACAGGCAAGCAGTAAGCGTGACTTTTCTAGTATAACCCCGGTTCTCCACTGGGGTTTGCAGGTTTGTACTAATCTTCACCATCCCACCTGCCGGTAAAAAAAAACTCAGATCCTGCAAGTGGATCTGAGCTTTTACTATAAATGAGCAATAAGCTGGCGATCGCCCCAAAAGACGATATTCAGCTATCGACCTTAGCGATCAAACCCTAGAAGTCAAAGGTTGTCCGCAGGTTGAAGTTAACCGTGCTGTCGAGGTCAACGTTGAAGGGATCTTCAATCCAGACGATGCTGGGGGTGATGGCAATGTTGTCGTTGAGCTGATAGCGGTAGTAGCCCTCTACCAGAATGCTGGTGTCGTCGTTGCCCAGGTCAGCGGTGTAAGGAGTAACACCAGCAAGGATTCCCAACTGGTTGCCTTCCCCAAAGAGGTCGTTGATAGCCAGGGTAGCCTGGTAGCTCCAGACATCAAAGCCAGGAAGAGCGCTGATGCTTTCAATATCGGCGAAGGCAATACCACCACCAATCTCGAAAGTATCATTGATGCGGAAATTGAACTGACCACCGTAGGTGTTTGCAACGGTCGGTCCAGCGATACCGAAAGCATCAGCCGTATCGTCGTAGGCGTTAACGTAGGTCAGGGCCGCATCCAGGAGACCATCGAACAGGCCGAGGGCCGTTAGCTGAACGATCGCCCCGTAGCTACCGTTAAACAGACCTTGGCCTTCATCGGGGTTCTCAGGGTCGTTGTAGGCCGAGTAACCGAAGTCAAGGCTGAGGAAGTCGGTCAGCTGAACCAGGGCACCCGCACCTGCGTCACCGTCGCAGGCAATGCTGTACTGAGGTGGGAAGCCAAAGTTAGAAATAGAGCCACTGCCGGAGCTGTCCAGAGGGCTGATGGTGCTGGCTACGAAGTCGTCGCAACCGATGCTGTTTGCACCGATAACGATTTCAGCAGGGCCGAGGGGGAAGGTGTAAACCAGGTCATCCAGGACGAAGTTGCCGTCGCCACCGCCACTGAAGGAACGACCGATGGGATCGTTGTCAAAGTCGGGCAGGTCGCGAGCCTGAAGACGGGTTCTCAAGCGGTCTTCACCCGTAAAGCTGGTGTCGAAGTTGAGACGAACCCGGTACCCGAAGGTCACCTGGTTGTCGAAGATATCGTCTTCAGTGATGGCAGCTTCCTGGGCGAAGATTACCTCACCGTTCAGCTTGGTGGTGGTGGAGAACTGGTTGGCTTCTAGCTCAGCGACGCGAGCTTCCAGGGCATCGACGCGGCCCCGCAGGGTAGCCAGTTCAGCCGCAAATTCTTCTTGTAAACGCTGCAGAACGGCCAGGTCTTCGCGGCTGACCTTGTCGGCCAAACCAGCGGCAATCAGCTCGTTCACCCGATCTAAACAGGCGTTCAAACCGGCAGCAAACTCGTAACGGGTCATGGCCCGGTTGCCCCGGTAAGTACCGTCGGGATAACCAGCGATACAGCCGTAGCGCTCAACCAGGGACTGGAGCGCCTGGAAGGCCCAGTCGGTGGGCTGTACGTCGGACAGTTGAGAAACGGAAGTCACCTGGGACAGGGACTCGCCCCGGCCTTCGCTGCTGTACTGGTTGAGCTGGTCGAGGGTGGAAACGCTGGGAGCTGCATCGGCGAACTCAACAGCGGTTTCAGAGGCGATAATCTCGCTGATATCGGTGGTGATGTCGGCACTGGTTCCCAGATCCAGAGTGGTTTCCAGATCGGAGAGCAGGGAGGCCGAAGCGGGCTGGGTTTCAGCGGCGATCGCCGAAGACGATGCCACGATGGTTGCGCTCAGAAGGGCTGGGGTAACCAGCAGGGATTTCCACAGATTATTTGACAACATGATTTGTGTCCTCACACCTAACACATTCGAGGGACGCACAATGAACAACTCGGTTATAACACTGCCGTCCCTGGATTTCTACTTTTCCCAAAATAGATTAGCAGAAATTTTTTGAATGGTTAATAGAGGAAAGGGCGATCGCCATCCGAGATTTTCCGGAAAAAATCGGACATCTTGCCAAAATCTTGCCAGACAGCTTGAACAGAGAGGCGATCGCCCAGGGCTTTTGACCAAAAAGGGCGTGGCTAAATCATCAATTCCTGACCCACCACGCCCTAAACTGTTCATTCTGGAGAACTCACCCCTACGGGGCAGGTGCTCTAGAACTTAAATACGGTACGCAGGGTGCCGATGAAGACATCGTCGTTGTCATCGACATTGAAGGGGGAGTTGAGGTAGATGATGCTGGGGGTCAGGGTGATGTTGTCGGTGAGCGGGTAGTTGTAGAAACCTTCAATCAGGAACCCGTTCTCATCAGACTGACCTTCCAAATCGCGGGTGTAGGTAGGAACGCCACCCACAATACCCAGTCGGCTACCCTCCACCAGAAGATCGTTGACTGCCACGGTGCCCTGGTAAGTCCAGGCTTCGTAGTCGGGCAGAGCGCCGATCCCATTAACCTGGGAGAAGGCCATGCCACCGCCCAGTTCCAGGGTGCCGCCGAACAGCTTAAAGTTGAACTGTCCACCATAGGTGTTAGCAACGGCAGCCCCGTCCACATCGTAGATGTCGGTGATGCGGCCCAGGTCGCTCGAAGGCGAGTAGGAGTTGGCGTAGGCTACGCCGACGTCTAAGAAATCGCTCTGGAAGGTAATCTGACCCAAAGCCGAGTAGTCTCCGTTAAACAGACCCCGCTCGGTGTCAGGATCAGCCTGGTCATCTGCGACGTAAACCCCTTCAATCAGCAAAGCGAAGCTGTCTTCGTCAATGACGGGGAAGGAGAAGCCAGCACCCGCGCCGCTACCGGGGAATGCCTGCTCGTAGATACCAGCGTCACCAAATTCGCTGATAGTACCGCTGCTGGAGCTGGATAGCGGAGTGATGTCATCAACTGGGTCGTCAATGTCGAGACCTTCCGCACCAATGACAATTTCAGCAGGCCCCAGCGGGAAGGTGTAGATCAGGTCATCCAGGTCGAAGTCATTGCCTTCGTCGCCGCCAGCGTTAAATCCAATGGGGTTGGCCGGGAACGGGTCTCCCTCATCGTTTGAGAAGTTTCCGGCCTCAACGCTGGTTTCCAGCTCATCTTCGCCGGTGAAGCTGGTGATGAAGTCGAGGCGTACTCGGTCAACGAAAACCGCCTGGTCAGCATCGGAAACAGGGTCACCGGTAGCGGTAATGAGGTCATCGCTGTCATTGATGGCAGAAACAAGGAACTGCACTTCCCCTTCCAGCTTGGTGGTGGTAGAGAACTGGTTGGCTTCCAGTTCTGCAACCCGAGCTTCCAGAGCATCGACCCGGCCCCGCAGGGTAGCCAGTTCTGCTGCAAACTCTTCCTGAAGTCGCTGGAGCACCGCCAGGTCTTCCCGGCTGACTTTGTCGGCCAGACCAGCAGCGATCAGCTCGTTCACCCGATCTAAACAGGCGTTCAAGCCAGCAGCGAATTCATAGCGAGTGAGGGCACGGTTACCGCGATAAGTGCCGTCGGGATAACCCGCGATACAGCCGTAGCGCTCAACCAGGGATTGAAGCGCCTGAAATGCCCAATCGGTGGGCTGCACGTCAGAAAGTTGGGAGACGGAAGTGACCTGCCCCATGGTTTCCCCAGCTTCTGGGGAACTGGCCATTAAATCACTAACGGAGGTGGTAGAGCGATCGCCAGCCACCTGTTCCTGAGCACTTGCTTCAACGCCGATAACTTCCGAAGCATTGGCAGGAACCGAGGCGAGAACCAGCCCACCCGCAACGGGAGCGACTACCGATAAAGACCAAAGGATTCGACTATGCATTGTTCCCTCACACCAAAATTAACTTCCAAACAAACTCAAGTAGAAAGCAATGGTTTCAGAGCGAAATAGAATGACTAATTCACCTGATATACCTCTCAACCTACAGAGTTATCACAACTGAATGAGTTGAAAATGAGTGGATGGTTAAGACTGCGCTTAAAAAATATTAAGAAGTGGATAAGAGCGCATCGTTTAACTGCTAGAAGCTAATCTATAGAGGCCCGGCTTATGAAGTCAATGCGTCGGAGGTAATAGGCCTTCTGACATACGTTACAGAATATATTTGGCGAACAGATAAATTTAGATAAATTTTAGAAAGTTTTGCTTCAGGCAATTTCGATGGTCAGGGGCGATCGCCCAGCAGTCGCGGCTCAACGGCTACAGAACCAAAGCACATCAAGCCTTGAGAAATCTTTTTCTATGAGGCTCTGGCAGGAAAATTGGTTTGATTCCCTCCCTGACCCTATTTGCTAGCTCTCTGTTTATGACGGATCCATGTTGCTTCTAGAACAGAGTATCTCCCTGCCTTAATTCTCGAGTCGAATCCGCTGGTTGAGGCGCAAATTTCATCAAAGTCTCAGCTTTTTCTCAGCTTTTTCTTGGCTTTTCTGATTCACATTAGACGACCAAACTTATTCTCAGATAGGTCTATACCCATATCTACCTGTATAGACAGCAGGCTGTTGTTTAAGCATATTTAAGCATTCAGGTGGGCGACAAAATGACTGATCGGATCGGATTCCTGAGTAGAGAAAAATTAACCGATACACCCAGTTGATAAGTACGTAGTCATGAATAAAACCAGTGGGGTGGCCGGGCGTGGTTAAGTGTCGTGGCTCTAATAGGAGAATCCCCAGTTTTGCTGGAAAGGGGGGAGGATGGTATACCAGGAGAATGCGCATCCTTGACCTTGCCTGCATGATGGGGAGAAGATTTGGATATGACGGCAGCACCGACGCGATCGCTGGACTGGGATAATTTCCTTTCATCGCTGGACGGCATTGAGAGCATTCGTGACCCGGCTCAAATCATCAAGCTGTCCCAGGACTACTACACCTTCAGCCCCATTCTTCAGGCGCAACTGGCCGACAAACGGGCTGATCTGGTGGTACGTCCTGTCTCTGAAGCAGAAGTACTTACCGTGGCGGCGGCCTGTGTTCAGCACCGCATCCCCCTCACGGTGCGGGGGGCAGGAACAGGAAATTATGGCCAATGTGTCCCCTTAGAGGGTGGTCTGGTACTTGACCTGAGCCGGATGCAGCAGGTGAAGTGGATCGCGCCGGGGCGGGCCTGTGTTGAGCCGGGAGTCAAGCTGGCGGCGCTGGATAAGCAGGCGCGGGAGACGGGGTGGGAGATGCGCATGGCTCCCTCCACCTACCGCACGGCGACGATTGGCGGCTTCATTGGCGGCGGCAGCGGCGGCATTGGCTCGGTGATGTATGGGCAGTTGCGCGATCGCGGCAACCTCCATGCGGTGCGGGTGGTGACGATGGAAGACCAGCCCTGCGTCATCGAGCTGCGGGGGGACGACGTGCAGAAGGTAAACCACGCCTACGGCACCAACGGCATCATCACCGAGCTGGAAATTCCCCTGGGGCCTGCCTACCCCTGGGCCGAGTACATTGTCACCTTCCCCGACTTTATGACGGCGGCCCGCTTCGGTCAGGCGCTGGGAAATTCAGACGGCATCATCAAAAAACTCATTACCATTTTTGCCGCCCCCGTGCCCGATTATTTTGTTGCCCTCGCCGCCCACCTGCCGCCAGGGAGCCACTGCGCGTTTCTCATGGTGTCCGAATCCTGCCGGGAGCCGCTCCAGGATCTGGTGCGCGAATTTGGTGGCACCATCACCCTGGAAAAGCCGTCCCGCGACCTGGGCAAGGGCACGCTGCTGATGGAATATACCTGGAACCACACAACCCTCCACGCCCGCAGCGCCGATCCGTCCCTCACCTACCTGCAAACGCTATTTTTGGGCGATCGCCCCCTCTCCCTCATCGAGCACCTGTACCACCACTTTGGCGACGAGGTAATGATGCACCTGGAATTCCTGCGGGTAAACGGCTCCGTGATTCCAGCAGCGCTCCAGCTGGTACGCTTCACCACCGCCGAGCGGCTGCATGAGATTATCCGCTACCACGAGGAACAGGGAGCGTTTATCGCCAATCCCCACACGTTCATCCTGGAGGACGGTGGCCGGAAGACCATTGACCCTGTCCAGCTCCAGTTCAAGGAGCAGGTGGACCCCTACGGTCTGCTCAATCCGGGCAAGATGCGGGCTTGGGAGGAGCGATCGCGCTGACTACTTTCTGCCAAATTCTCCCCATCGTTTTGTCCACAGTTCTCTCAATAGATCGACGCCTGAAGCGCCCCATCTCTTTAATTTGAGAATCAGAGGCGATCCTCTGCCATATTGCCTGGTTTTTGAGGGGATGGTGGTGGCGATCGCCCTTTGAATCGAACTGTAGAGGATACTTATGGCTGACCAAAGTGCAGTAGAGCAAAAACCATTTCTTCAGCGGGTCATCGATCGATGCGAGCTGACCTCCACCAACGACGCCCAGGTGGCTTCGAAGGTTGTGTTTCGGCTCCTGCGGGACATGATGCCGACTCAGGAAGTGCAAAAGGTGGAAGCTGAACTGAAGGAAAGCGCCCAGGACACTAAGAACGTCAACGTCGGTGACCTGTGGGGCGATCCCAATGTGATGGTAGCCTTCTTCAGTCGGGTAAGCCCACTCCGGCAGTTGGGCATTAATTACGGAACGTTTATGCTCCGTCTGAAGCAGGAGGGAGCACTTCCCGAAGGCATCGCGCCCGAAAATGTGACCCAGGCAGTTTTCTCGGCAACTAAGGAAGATCTGCCAGTGGAGCGAGTGTCTGAAATTAGCCGATTTATATCGGATGACCAAATTCGCCAGATGTGGGAACAGGCTTAACGGTACCGAAATTACCGCTCAGTCCAGGACTGAGCGGTTCCACGGGTTACCAACGCTGACTATGCTGCCGTTAAACCGGCAATTTCGGGGTGGAAGAAAAAGGCCAGGCCAATTACGGCATAGGTGGCCAGAAGCAGCGCCCCCTCTAGCCAGTTAGATTTGCCGTCTGAACTGACCGAGTTGGCAATCAACACGGCCACGGCCACGGCCACCAGCTCAAAGGGGTTGAAGTTCAGATCCATCGGCTGGCCGATCGCCCATCCCACCAGAACCAGCAGGGGAGCCACAAACAGAGCAATCTGTAGGGTGGAGCCGACTGCCACCGAGATGGACAGATCCATCTTGTCTTTAATGGCAACGGTAACGGCGGTTGCGTGTTCGGCGGCGTTGCCAATAATCGGCAGCAAGATGACCCCAGTGAACAGGCGGGTTAGCCCCAGCTCTTCAGTCGCGGACTCCAGGGAACCCACCAGAAATTCTGACTCCACCGCCACCAGCAACGTTGCCACCAGCAGCACGCCTGACCAGAGCCAGAGATTGGGCTTGTGCGGCTCGTAGGACTCATCAGGATGCTCTGGTGCATTTTCGACTTCACCGACTTCACACAGGTAGCTGTGGGTCTTCATGGCAAACAGCAGCGTCAGCGCGTAAACCAGAATCAGCACGATCGCCACGGCTACCGAAAGCTTTTGGATAGCGGCATCTTCGATCCCTCCAGAGGTAAACTCAACCGCCGTAGGCAGCAGAATCGCGATAACGGCCAGGTTCATAGAAGAGGCGTTAATTCGCGCTACCACAGGCTGAAAAGTTTGCTCTTTGAAGCGCAGACCACCTAGAAACATGGACAACCCCATCACCAGCAGTAGGTTGCCGATCATGGAGCCGGTCAAGCTGGCTTTCACAACGCCAATGAACCCGGCCCGCAAGGCGACGATGGCAATAATCAATTCCGTGGCGTTGCCGAATGTGGCGTTCATCAGCCCACCCAGGGTCGGACCGGCCACCAGCGCGATCTCTTCCGTTGCCGTCCCCATCCAGGCCGCGAGCGGGATGATGGCTACACAGGCTGTAATAAAGATGACCAGGTCATCCCAGCCTAAAAAGTGCCCCGCAATGGAAACAGGTACAAAAACGAGCAGACCACTAAAGATCAGGTTTTTAATCACACATACTCTCCCAAAAATGCTTCGGACGTTGGAACCCTAGCGCATCAATTCTACGCCCTCCCCTCTGGCCCAAGTCCAGATTCCGTCTTGAACACTCATCAAACGACCCTATCCCCTTGGACGGAAAGATGAGGAACTATCCGTTACAGTTGTTTACAATGAGGCTGGGGACGGTTCGGTTCGCCCTGGCCTTCCCAATGAGTTCCGACAGTTGATTCAAGTTTTGTATCTCGATTGACCCAATGACGCCTATGGCTACGTCCCTGACCACGCCCCTGACAAAGTTTGCCTACCAGACCTTTCAGCAAGGCAAGAGCTATTTTGGTCTGGCTCACAAAACGCTGAGTTCCCAGCTGCTCAACCTGGTTGCTCCCCCCCGGGAAAAATCGACGACGGTGCCCCTTTCCCCGGAGCTGCTGTTCACGATCCAGAAGCGAATGAATGACCTGATGGAAGCTGATTGGCAGGATGCCGAAGCGGGTGTCTACCCAACTGAGCTACTATTCGACAACCCGTGGATGGACTTTGTGCGGTTCTACCCGATGGTGTGGGCTGATTTGCCGCAGATCTGGGAACGGGCCAACAGCAAACGTTACAAAGATTTACCCGCTGATATTCGCAAAGAAGACTATCCCCAGTACTATCTGCAAACGTTTCACCACCAGACGGACGGTTACCTGAGCGACTGGTCTGCCAACCTCTATGACCTCCAGGTAGAGATTCTGTTCAATGGCTCCGCCGATGCCATGCGCCGCCGCATTTTGGCTCCGCTGAAGCGATCGCTCGCCACCGCTAACGTCCCCAACCTGCCCCAAGCCCGTATTTTAGACATTGCTTGCGGCACTGGGCGCACTCTTAAGCTCATTCGGGGCGCACTGTCCGACGTTTCTCTCTACGGCACTGACCTCTCCCCCGCCTATCTGCGCAAGGCTAACCAGCTGCTATCGGAGATTCCAGGGGAACTGCCCCAACTCGTCCAGGCAAATGCGGAAGCCCTGCCCTATGTGGATGGCTACTTCCATGGCGTCACCTGTGTCTTCATGTTCCACGAACTGCCCGCTCCCGTGCGCCAGAAGGTGATCAATGAAGCCTTCCGAGTAACCCGTCCGGGCGGCGTCTTTGTCATCTGCGACTCCATTCAAATGAGCGACTCGCCAGAGCTGCGGCCCGCCATGGAGAACTTTCCGGCCATGTTCCACGAACCGTTCTACCGCAACTACATCGAAGACGACTTGAACATCCGCCTCCAGGAAGCGGGATTCGAGTCGGTGGAAACCGAGGTTCACTTCATGAGCAAGTACTGGATCGCCCACAAGTCAGCCTAGCAACAGGTTCCGTAGGGGCAAATGGCTATTTTGCCCCTATGCTCAAATGTTGACCGTCACCGCCCATGCAGCCTTGCTAACGGGAAAATAACTGGATTGGATGGGGGCGATCGCTACAGTGGTCGATAAGCCCGGTAGTTGATGCTGGGGAAAATGTTGTCGATCGCCTCCACCTTCTGTAACCACCCTGAATCAATCTTGCCCTGGAGAATGTCGTCCCGCAGCTTGTTGAACCGCATCAGGTGCGATCGCGTCCGGCGCACCGCATAGGGTACCATCGTCCCCGTGCGCATGATAAACGCCCAGTCTGAGGATTGGGCCAGCAGCAGTTCTCGGGCAGCCTGATTCAGGGCACGCCACTCCAGCTCATCCTCCGGCTCCCGCTTAGACAGGTCAATCATACGCTCGGCGGCTTTATGGAGGTGAGGGTAAATCCAGGAGTTGGTCTCATTCAGCCAGTATTCGTGGAACCCCTTGTACCCCCAGCTCGATTGAGATGGACGGCACACCTGCTGGGTCGGGTTCTCTTTGAGGTAGTCGGCCAGGTGGGTCATGGTGTAGGTGCCCTGGTCATACCAGGACTTGCGGAAGAAGTAGTCAATAAACCATGGCCCCTCATACCACCAATGGCCAAACAGCTCAGCATCGTAAGGCGATACCACAATCGGTTTGCGCTGCATGATGCCGTGCAGATGAGCAACCTGCTTCTCACGGTTAAACATGAAGTTGCCTGCGTGCTCGGCGGCCTTCTCCCTCGCCCAGTAGGGGTCGTACCATGACTTGTCGCTCAGTCCCAACCCCTTGCCGGTGATCTTGTGGTATTTAATACCCGTGTTCTTCCGCTGACCGTTAGGCATAATGTAGGGCTTGATATACTCGTATTCCGCATCCCAGCCCAGGTCGCGGTAAAATTCTCGGTACTCCGGTGCGCCGGGGTAGCCAACCTCTGAAGACCATACCTGCTGCGAAGATTCGTGATCCCGACCAAAGGCAGCCACGCCAGTTTCCGTGAAGATGGGGGCATAGGTGCCAAATCGGGGACGGGGACGGGCATAGAGAATACCGTGGCCATCCGTCAGGAAGTAGCGCAGGCCCACATCGGCCAGCATCCGCTCCAGCCCTTCGTAGTAGGCGCACTCTGGCAGCCAGATGCCTTTGGGCGGACGGCCAAAACTCTCTTCATAGTGCTGATAGGCCACCTCTAGCTGTGCCCACACGGCCTGGGGATACATCTTCATCAGCGGCAGATAGCCGTGGGTAGCCCCGCAGGTGATGATCTCCAGGTTGTTGCTGTCGAGGAACTGCTTAAATGCTGAAACCAGGTCGCGATCGCACCGTTCCCAAACTTCCCGCACCTGATTGAACTCGCTAGCATAATGCTCTGCCAGATAGCGGAGGTGGCCATTGTGGGCGTTGCGCTCTACCTCCAGCTCCGCCAGCTCTTCAAGCTTGGCCAGGTGCTCGTCATAACGCTCCTGCAGTAAGGGATCACGCAGCATGGACACCAGGGGGGGGGTCATGCTCATGGTCATCTTAAAGTCAATGCCGTCTCGCTTCAGCCCCTCAAAGACCAGCAACAGCGGTACATAGGTTTCAGTAATGGCTTCAAACAGCCACTCCTCCTCAAGAACGTAGTCGCTTTCGGGATGGCGAACGAAGGGCAGGTGGGCGTGAAGGACGAGGGCGACATATCCAATGCTCATGAGTTAGGCACACTAGAAAGTAATTGAGGTGCGAGATTTTGCTCCGATGCCACTGATTGTAAAGCAAAACTAAGTCAGTTCTGCCCACTCCCCCTTTATGGCAAATTTATAATCCCGATCTGGGTAAGATTGGCTTAGATGATTGGCTCTTCTAGTGACCCCTGGTGAGATAGCGGAGGCAGATATACCAATGACCCAGCCTAACCTGTTGGCACTTGCAAAACGGGGCAATCCCGATGCGATCGCCTCACTGATGAATCGCTCTCTACACCCGAAAGGGATTGCGGCCCATGTCACTCGACAGGGCGATCGCCTCCAAGTTGTGCTGGAGTCCGAGCAGACCGTCAATCCCCAAATTTTGACCGCCTTTGTCCGCGATGGGCTTCGTAATCTTGGGCTGGAGTCCATTCATTCCGTCGAAATCCTCGGACGTCAGACTGGCCAGCCCCGCCCTGCCTGGAGCCAAACCCTCGATTTGGGTAACCCTCCGACTGGAGATGCTCCTCCGACAACTCCTCCGACGGCACCTCCACCCTCACGCCCTGCGCCCCCACCAGCAAGGGCCACTGCCAGACAGCCGGAGAAAATGCCTGCTCCCGCATCACCGCCTCCCACCACCCGCATTCAGTCTGGCGAACCCACTACTATTCAAGCCCGCCGCGAAGCCCCAGATTCTCCGCCAGTAAACCGGGCAACAAGCCGCTCCGCCCCTCCCCAGCAGTCCCCGGTAAGCTCAGGTCAGGCTGCTATCACTGATCCGCTTGACTCTATTGATGCGATTCCCGATTTGGCCGAAGATTCGCTGGTCACAGATGCCCCAGCTTCTAATTCAGAATATGTGGTCGATGATTGGGGCACCGATGCTGCCGGAGAGGTTGACGACAGCAAGGCTGACCATGTTTTTGCATCCGATTCGATGGAGGGCGCTACCAGTGACGCTGCCTATGCAGAAACCATTGAAGACACTGATCGGGTCTCCGCCCGGCCCCAGCGAGGTGATATCGTCCATCTCGGTTCGTCTGGCTATTCGGGAATTTACTCGCGGGACGCCTACGGAAAACCCGCGAGTCCAATTCTATTCGCTGCGGTCTCCCTGTTAACCGCAGGGTGGATCGCCGGATTAATTGGCTACTCTCTCTGGTCATATCTCACAACCCCCATCTCTGTCAGCGAGCCAGGAACTGCTGTCTCCGCGCAATCGTCCAATCTATCTTCCGAGGCCGCATCTAACGCGCTGGTCGCTGATAATTCACCTGAAGCGCCCCTCACCGATGAGGAGGTTGTGGCACTGGTGGAAACTTCCGCCGAAAAAGCAGCTAGCGCAGCAGCACTGGCTCAAACTGCCCAGTCGGTAGACGACTGGAACCTGGTAATCAGCCAGTGGCAGCGGGCGATCGCCCTCCTTCAGCAAGTGCCCGACTCTGCGCCAGACTATGCGGCTATTGAAACCCAGCTCGCGGATTACCGGCGCAATCTCACTGCTGCCGAACAGCAAGCTGCAAACCTGCCCGATCTCGTCACGGCTTCCCTCCCTTCAACGGTAATTACTGTGGGCGAAGAAGTGGCTTGCCCCACGACTCTAACCACCGCTTCGCAGCCCCTCGAACTTACTAATGTACGCTTAGCATCCAGTGGGGCAGCGACGGCCCAGCAGGTGGTTGGCTGTATCACTAATAATACGGAGCAAACCATCGCCAGCGTCTCCGTTAGCTATCGGGGATCCCTCGCAGATGGGGCAACACCTCTACCAGATGCGGAACCCCCGGCTTCACCCCCGGCTGCGACGCCTCCTTCTGGCACTACCGATGCCGACAATGCCAATTCCAGTGATGTCGCTAATACTGTAACTCCAGCAGAGCCGTCGTCAGACAACGCCAATCTGCAGGGGCAAGGCGTCCTTACGTTTGCGAACCTTGCACCAGGAGAAACGGTGCCGTTCCGGAGCGGCTTTGAAGTACCCCCTAATCTCACAACTTTTGAGATTCAAACTGTCTCCTGGTTGCCCATTGGAGCCACAGAAACCCAACAGTTAGACATCTCTGTGTTGCTACCGATTCAGTGATAAATCGCTACTAAAGGTGCGCCTCTGTGCGGAATTTCACAGAGATGAAAAAGCTAGCCGACAAAAATACAAAGCATTGGCAATCTAGTTTGTCTCAGTAACAATACGAAGGAATTTGTGGACTTTGAAGAATCAGAAAGGCTTTTTGGAACGCTGCTCAGCCCTTCCTTATAGCTGGGTAAGATAGCCTCATCAGACTACACAACCACGTCAAAAATAAGGGAGCTTCTACCTGTCGCATATTTCTAGCCTGTGTTTTTTTAAACTCAGATTGCGATCAGGAATTTGTAGCTGGGTAATTTGAAATCTGTTACTAAAGTTTCAAGAGCAAAAGTTTCAAGAGCTAAAGGACAA
>JAYKGU010000235.1:0-20466 GCA_035285585.1 Synechococcales cyanobacterium | reverse complement strand
ATTGGGCGGTAATTTGACAGCCCTTCGCTGTGTTTCCTGACAGGATGGAAACTGGACGAACGTGCTCATGACTACTGATAAGCATAACTGATACGTGGTACCTTAGAGGAACTAAACGCTTACGAGCGTAATTTTCAGCAAGCAGGTGAACTGGGTAAATGCAGCTTCCAGCAAGCATTCCGGATTTCACTAGAGCGATTTGCTGCCTCCATTTTTTAGCAGATTCCCATGGGTGAAATTTGCCAGGGCGATGGAGATGAGATGGGTTAAGATTGACCCAGTTTGTGCGATCGCCCATGCTCTGTACGAATGCTGATATCGGTATCCCCACCGATTGATGCGTGTCAACTGAACCAGAGGCAGATGACTTCAAATGACTCCATCGGTAATGGTTAGCCCAAGCTGGCATGATTTTTGTCGGTGGGCATTTATCGGCGGATGGCCATACGGGGGGTTCGTATGGTCGTGGCAAAAGTGGCGTAACCGAACGTTTGGAAATGCTGCAAAAAAGATTGCAATCTGCAAGGCCCCTATAACGAAGCCCCAGAGGCAAATTGAGTGAATTACATACCTTTTGACCAGCGTATCTGTAGACTGCGTCCAGTAAGGGAATGGCAGCCTAATTTCAGATGGGAAATTGGTGAAAAAGGTTGAGATTTAGTGTACAGCGAGGTAACAACATGAAAGCGTCCCTAGTAATTCTCTACCACCGCGAACCCTATGACGAAGTTCGCGAAAATGGTAAAGTCTACTACCGCGAGAAGAAGAGTCCAAACGGCATCGTGCCAACTCTGAAGAGCTTTTTCACCAACGCCGAACATGGCACCTGGGTGGCCTGGAAGCAAGTCACTTCCAAACAGCAGGTCAACTTTGAAGAGCGCGTCACCATGCAGGGCGGCGGGGCAAATGCCGATAAAAGCACCGTGGTGCGGCGCATTCCCCTCACGGCTGAGCAGGTCAAAGACTTTTACCACATCACCTCGAAGGAAGCTTTCTGGCCCATCCTCCACTCCTTTCCCTGGCAGTTCACCTACGACTCGTCAGATTGGGAAAACTTCCGCAACATCAACCAGATGTTTGCCGATGCAGCCTGTGAAGAGGCCGCCGACGATGCCCTCATCTGGATCCACGACTACAACCTGTGGCTGACGCCCTACTACATCCGCCAGAAGATGCCCAACGTGAAGATTGCCTTCTTCCACCACACGCCCTTCCCGGCGGCGGACATCTTCAACATCCTGCCCTGGCGCGAGTCCATCATTGACAGCCTGCTGAGCTGTGATCTGTGTGGCTTCCACATTCCCCGCTATGTGGAGAACTTTGTCCAGGCGGCCCGCAGCGTGCGGGAGGTTGAAATCGTCAAGCGCGTCCCCGTGGATGGGGCCTTTACCTCGGTGGGCAGCGCCCTGGCAGAGCCGGAACTCACTACCCGTCTGAAGTATGGCGATCGCCTCGTCCACCTGGATGCCTTCCCCGTGGGCACCAACCCCCAGCTCATCCACACCATCCTGCAAAAGCCGGAGACCGAGGAGCGGATGCGGAAAATTCGCGAAGACGTGGGCGGCAACATTCTGATCATGTCCGCCGGACGGGTCGATTACGTCAAGGGTACGCGGGAGATGCTCTGGGCCTACGAGCGGCTGCTGGAGCGCCGCCCTGACCTGCACGGCAACATTAACCTGATTGCCACCGCCGTTACCCCAGCGTCGGGAATGCGGGTCTACAAAACCGCCCAGAGCCAGATTGAGCAACTGGTGGGCAAAATCAACGGGCGCTTTGCCAAGCTCAACTGGACGCCGATTATCCTTTTCACCAACTCCATTCCGTTTGAGGAACTGATTGCCTTCTTCAAGGCCGCCGACATCGGCTGGATTACCCCTTTGCGGGACGGCTTAAACCTGGTGGCCAAGGAGTATGTAGTTGCCCATGAAGGGCAGGATGGCATCCTCATTCTCTCGGAGTTCACTGGGTCGGCGGTGGAGTTGCCTGACGCCATCCTCACCAATCCCTACTCCTCCACCCGCATGGACGAGTCCATTGACCTGGCCCTGGCCATGTCGCCGGAGGAGAAGAAAGTCCGCATGGGCCGCATGTACCAGGCCATCAAGCGCTACGACGTGCAGCAGTGGGCCAACCACCTGTTCCGGGAAGCCCAGGCCACCCGTTCCACGGAGGCGCGGGAAGCGGTTCTGGTCTGATCGCGGTACGATCCGGGAGGGCACGGCGGCCTGTGTCCTCCCACAGGCTATGCAGTGAAGCAACGGCGGCGGCGGTTTTGGGTTGCCCGTGCGATCGCACAGCGCGATCGCGGTCAATCCGCCCATGTCGCCACCCAATCAGTCGCGCCTATTCCGAAATGGTACTATTAACAACTCAAAGTTCAAACGCACGGACAAACACGCGGATCAACCAAGTGGCAACTCTTACGGTTCTTGGTGCGGGGGCATGGGGGTCGGCTCTGGCCTCCCTCGCCGAAAAAGCAGGGCAGCAGGTGCGGCTGTGGTCACGACGCAGTGGCGACAGCCTGGAGGAAGCATTGGCAGAGACCGATGTGGTGCTTTCTGCCGTTTCCATGAAAGGGGTTGTCGAGCTGACCAAGCAGATCCAGGCCATTCATCTGCCGCACCACGTCATCCTGGCGACCGCCACCAAGGGGTTAGATCCGGTGACCACTCGCACCCCCTCCCAAATCTGGCAGGAAGCCTTTCCCGACCATGCAGTCGTGGTGCTCTCTGGCCCCAACCTTTCTAAGGAAATTGACCAGGGGCTGCCAGCGGCTACCGTAGTTGCCAGCAAAGATGTTGCCGCCGCCGAAACCGTGCAAACCCTGTTTGCCTCTGAAGTGTTTCGGGTTTACACCAACACCGACCCCATCGGCACAGAGCTGGGGGGCACGCTGAAGAATGTGATTGCGATCGCCGTAGGGGTCTGTGACGGCCTGAACCTGGGCACCAACGCCAAATCGGCTTTGATTACGCGGGCGATCGCCGAAGTCATCCGCATTGGCACCCACCTGGGCGGTCAGGGGGAGACTTTCTTCGGCCTGTCGGGCCTGGGAGATATGCTGGCCACCTGCAGCAGTCCCCTCAGCCGCAACTACCGGGTCGGGTATGGCCTGGCGCATGGCAAGTCCCTGGAACAAATCCTGGAGGAGTTGCAAAGCACTGCGGAGGGGGTAAACACAGCCAACGTGCTGATTGATATCGCCGATCGGGAAAGGATTCCGGTGCCCATTTCCCGCCAGGTGTACCGCTTGCTCAATGGCAAGATCACCCCCCAGGAGGCGGTGGAGGCCCTGATGGAGCGGGATTTGAAGCCCGAAACCTACGACCTTTAATCCGGCGATTGATGCATGGTGGTGCTGCATCTAAACGTTGCCTGGTGGGGGCAAATGGCCATAAACCGGTGATTGATGAATAGGGGGTGCTGCATCTAAATATGACCTGGTAGGGGCAAATGGCCATTTGCCCCTACGGGTTGATGGGCAAAATTGATTGAATTCATAGAAAGGCGTAGAACCCTTATAGATTGAGCAATAGGGAGGATAAAAGCCCCGTTTGCTTTGGGGTAATTTGCTAAACAAGTTATCCTCGAAGATAGAATGTCCGGTCATGGCCCGTGGTGCCCCGCCGGATGCATGGCGATCGCTAGAGATAGGTTTGATGGGTAAAGAACAGCATTTGACATTCTGGCAGCTCTGGAACATGAGCTTTGGCTTTGTTGGCATTCAGTTTGGCTGGGGGCTGCAAATGGCTAACACCAGCGCCATCTTTGAGTATCTGGGTGCCAATGCCCACCAAATCCCCATCCTCTGGCTGGCTGCACCGCTGACGGGGCTAATTGTCCAGCCCATTATCGGCAACCTCAGTGACAACACCTGGGGGCCTCTGGGGCGGCGACGGCCCTACTTCCTGATTGGCGCAATCTTCAGCTCCATCGCCCTGGTGCTGATGCCCAACGCCTCCAGCCTGTGGATGGCGGCGGGCCTACTGTGGCTGCTGGACACCTCAGCCAACGTCAGCATGGAGCCGTTTCGCGCCTTTGTGGGTGACCTGCTGCCCGAAGACCAACGCACCCGTGGATTTGCCATGCAGAGCCTGTTCATCGGCGTGGGGGCGGTGGTTGCCTCCGCTATGCCCTGGGTGCTCAGCAATTTTCTGGGCATCGTGGATATGGGAGAGGGCCATGGCACAGTGCCCCTGGCGGTGAAAATCTCTTTCTACATCGGGGCCGTGATGTTCTTTGGCACGGTGCTGTGGACGGTGGTCACCACGAAGGAGCATCCCCCCGCCAACATGGAGGCGTTTCAGAAGCAGCAGCAAGAACGGCTGGGGCTGGTGAGCACCTTCCGCGAAATTGGCATCGCCATCAAAGATATGCCCATCACCATGCGCCAACTCGCCTGGGTGCAGTGCTTTAGCTGGCTGGGGATGTACTGCGTGTTTCTGTACTTTCCGACGGCGATCGCCCACAATGTCTTCGGCGCAACCAACGAAGGGACTTTACTTTACCAGGCCGGAATCGAGTGGGCGGGCATTTGCATGGCCACCTACAACGCTGTTTGCATTGGCTTCTCGTTCATCCTGCCCCGGCTGGCTAAAGCCACCAGTCGCAAAACGGCCCACATGTTTTCCCTGGTCTGTGGCGGCGTCAGCCTGATTTCCCTGTTAGCCATCCACAACCGCTACCTGGTGCTGTTGCCCATGGTGGGGCTGGGCATCGCCTGGGCCAGTTTGCTGGCCATGCCCTACGCCATTCTGGTGGGGTCGCTGCCACCCAAAAAGAGCGGCATCTACATGGGTATCTTCAACTTCTTTATCGTGTTTCCCGAGGTGCTGGCGTCGCTAGTTTTTGGCTGGATTATGATCCACGTCCTGGACGAAAACCGGCTGGCGGCGGTGGTCATTGGTGGGGCGTTTATGCTGGTGGCAGCGCTGCTCACGGTGCGGGTCAATGATGTCACGGCAGCAGAACCAGCCCTCCTGAGTTCTGACGCCCTCGAACCCGCAGACGTCAAAACCCCAGTGCAGCAGACTTCCCGGTAGGGTAAATGGCCATTTGCCCCCACCCGGTTAATTTTTAGCGCTTAGCCAATGCTGTCTGGCATCAACCGCCACCGACATGGCGAGATTCTCTCACAAGTTTGCCAAAATAACGAATGGAAACAGCCCTAACTGATACCCCACTCAAGAAGTTTATTCTTGATATGGTTACACATCTCCAATATGGTTTCCCTTGAAACGTCAACTTCAAGTTTGTGAACAGCTTTATTTCGAAGGTTCAAAAACTTTCGTGCTAATTCATACTCGTCACTAGAAATTTCACCAAGCGAGTACATATAATTAAGAACACTTCGATCGGAGGTTATATCCATTGGGACATTAGCCCTTTCACCTACGATACGCATTGCTGAAATATAGACCGACCAAAGATATGGCAAAGCTAAATTGTAGTTCTCTCCTTCTAGAAGGGAGCCAAGTTTGTCGAGCGTGTTATTGAGTGAGCGCGGGTCAATTTGCTCTTCGCCCATTGCACTCTCTGTAGGTTCTATTTCATCAATTGTTGAAAGCATAAAACGCCAGTTTTTATGACGACCAACAATTTCGGCGATTTCTTTGTACCGCTCAATTGGGCGATGAGATCCCCTTGTTTTAATTTCGATGATCAGATTCTCATCACCACGAGTTGCTAAAATATCGGGACGATAGGGATGGAGGTCGAAAGGAATAAGAGATGGATTAGGCTCAATGATGACAGAGTATCCCCTATCTTCCAAATCATTAGCAGTTGATCGAACAGCCGTGTCATGCTGCCTAGATCCGTTCATAGCCTCATCTCCGCGCTAAACAACGATTCTACAGCATGCGATCGCAACCTTCGCTGTCCAATGAAGTGATAAGCTCCTACTAGGTCAGGAACCCGTTCTACAAACCGACTAGAAAAAATACTACAAAACCTCGCAGGATTCGTGTCTTAAGTTCTCCTAAGTTCCCGTAAGCGTCGCATTTCCCTAAGCCAGCTCTCTCCAAGGTACATCCTAATAACCACAACTCTTTCATGAATAATTGTGTACAAGGTAATATTTTTCATGAGATCTTCTTTCATATCGATAGCAAATGACTCATCAAAACTACTATTTGCCCATGCTTGAAAGAAATAGTAGGGCAGCACAAAATCTAAAGTTAATTCTTCTTTCCCAGGTATTTCTGGGATAACTAACCTCCATTTTTCAGAGTTGTCTTCATAGTAAATGTCGCATCGAATAATTGAGCTATTAGATAACTGTAATTCTAGTAGATTATTTTTAGTAGTAGAGTTCGCAACAAGGAACAATATCTCGCCACTTTCCATCGATCCTACAATTATTTGCTCTTCTACACTGGATAATTTCCGTGCTAACCGATTAAATGCTGAAACTTCCACTGTTGCTGTATCTAAACCAGATGGAGGATCGATTGAGTCCTCAATGGAAATGAAGCCTTTACTATTGACATAGTCTAATAACAGTCGTTTACTCTGATCACTATATCGAGAAATTTCGTTCAGATCTAATTCAATCCCTGGTACAATCCTAGAAACATCAATTAACGGAATTTTATTATTTATAGCAAACTCTATAGCTGGCTTTGTGAACCCAGAAGCAGAAGCAACAGCTACCTGGTACTGAAAGCGATTCCTAATTTCCACTGCAAGCACATTTCTTCTTGTATTTCTTCTTTGCGTCAAGTGGTCTTTAGTAACGACTTCGAATCCATTAATATCTTCCCGTAGACCAAATCCAGCTCTGACAAGTGGCAGACCTACTGACTGTCTAAGATTCTTGCATTCGACAAGAAGCCTTGTTGGATAACAGAAGGGAGGCTGGAAAGGAGGCTCTAAGAGTACGTCTGCATCATGGCTAGAACCTTTCCCATTAACCCATCTCAGACCTGAGCCATTCTGCTGAACGTATAAACCGTCGTGAGTAACTGGTTTAAATCCACAAGATTTAATCAGCCTTTCAACTGATAACTCAAGGAGCTTGCCGTCTAGCTTCTTCGCTGAATTTACTGCCATATTCATACTCAATTTAGTCTAAATAATATTTCTTGCTTCTTAGTCAGCAAAGTGTTCTTTGGGTTGCACTATATCCATATTCTCTGACTAGCATTTTTCTAGCATTATCAGCTGAATTGAAATATTATTTAACAACTAAGTCTTAGATGACACATTTCATCTAGTTCTATCCAATGAGATCAAAGGGGCTTGGTTTCCCAAACCCCTTTGCTTTACTAGCTAGATAACCGGAAGTAGCGTTAGATACAAACTGGCACAACTCTCATTTGGTCATCGTTGGTACTTCGGAAACTTGAAGTCTCCTATTACATCGTTACCAGTTCAGAGGGTAGGCGCTTGAACGAGAGGCGTTCGTGTTCTACGTCTACGAAGATGGTGTCGCCTTCATGGAACTCGCCCCGGAGGATTGACTTGGCGATTTGGGTTTCCAGTTCACGCTGGATGGCTCGCTTCAGGGGGCGGGCACCGTAGACCGGGTCGTAGCCCACCTCCGCCAAGAAGTCGAGGGCGGCGTCGGAGAGGCGGAGGGCCATCTTTTTGTCGTCCAGGCGGCGGGAGAGCTGGCGCACCTGGATTTTGACGATGTCCCGCAGTTGCTCCTGACGGAGGCTGTGGAAGATGATGACTTCGTCGATGCGGTTGAGGAATTCGGGCCGGAAGCTGTCCCGCATGGTAGCCATCACCCGACTGCGCATCTCGTCGTACTTGCTGTCGTCGCCAGCCAGATCCAGGATGTATTGGGAGCCGATGTTGCTGGTCATGATGATGATGGTGTTTTTGAAGTCCACCGTGTGCCCCTGGGAGTCGGTGACCCGGCCATCATCGAGGATTTGCAGCATGATATTGAACACATCGGGGTGGGCTTTCTCGATTTCGTCGAACAGCACCACCGAGTAGGGGCGGCGACGGATGGCTTCCGTGAGCTGACCGCCTTCGTCGTAGCCGACATATCCCGGAGGGGCACCGACTAAGCGGGAGACGGAGTGCTTCTCCATGTATTCCGACATATCGATGCGCACCATCGCCTCTTCGGTGTCGAACAGGTAGACGGCCAGGGCTTTGGCCAGCTCGGTCTTACCCACGCCCGTTGGCCCCAGGAAGATGAAGCTGGCGGTGGGGCGGTTGGGGTCGGCCAGTCCCGCACGCGATCGCTGAATGGAATCCGCCACCGCCGTCACCGCCTCATCCTGACCGATCACCCGCTTGTGCAGCTCGTCCTCCAGGTGCAGCAACTTCTGCATCTCGGACTCGACCAGCTTGCTCACGGGGATGCCCGTCCACTTCGAGATGATTTCGGCAATGTCAGACTCGGTCACCTCTTCCCGCAGCAGGGACTTGCCCGTGGTCTGGGTGTCGGCCAGTCGCGCCTCGGCCTCTTCGATCTGGCGCTGCAAGTCGGTGAGCTTGCCGTACTTCAGCTCGGCGGCGCGGTTCAGGTCATAGTCCCGCTCGGCCTGCTGGATTTCGATGTTGACGCGATCGCTCTCTTCCTTGAGCTTCTGGATACTGTCGATCATGTCCTTTTCCGCCTGCCACTGGGCGTTGAGGGCGGATTGTTCTTCTTTCAGGTCGGCCAGCTCTTTCTCCAGCCGCTCCAGCCGATCGCGGGAGGCGGGGTCGGTTTCCTTTTGCAGGGAGAGCTTTTCCATCTCGAACTGGAGGATCTTGCGATCTACCTCGTCCAGCTCCTCCGGCTTGGAGGTGATTTCCATCTTCAGCTTGGCCGCCGCCTCGTCCACCAGGTCGATGGCCTTGTCAGGGAGGAAGCGATCGCTAATGTACCGCGTAGACAGGGTCGAGGCTGCAATCAGGGCGCTGTCGGAAATCTTCACCCCGTGGTGGACTTCGTAGCGCTCCCGCAGACCCCGCAGAATGGAGATGGTGTCTTCCACGGTGGGCTGGTCGATGTAGACCTGCTGGAAGCGGCGCTCCAGGGCGGCGTCTTTCTCGATGTACTTGCGGTATTCGTCCAGGGTGGTGGCACCGATACAGCGCAGCTCGCCCCGAGCCAGCATGGGCTTGAGCAGGTTGCCCGCGTCCATCGCCCCCTGGGTGGCCCCGGCCCCGACGACGGTGTGGATCTCGTCGATGAAGAGAATAATTTGTCCGGCGGAGTCGGTGACCTCCTTGAGAACGGCCTTGAGGCGTTCCTCAAACTCACCCCGGTACTTGGCTCCGGCGATCAGCGCCCCCATATCCAGGGCAATCAGCTTGCGATCGCGCAGAGATTCCGGCACGTCGCCCTTCATGATGCGCTGGGCCAGACCTTCGGCGATCGCCGTTTTCCCCACACCGGGTTCCCCAATCAGCACGGGGTTGTTCTTGGTGCGGCGGGAGAGGATCTGAATGGTGCGGCGAATTTCGTCGTCCCGACCGATTACTGGGTCGAGCTTACCTTCCTTCGCATACTGGGTGAGGTCGCGCCCGTATTTTTCGAGCGATTGATATTTGCCTTCTGGATTTTGATCGGTCACCTTCTGATTTCCTCGGACTGAATCAATGGTTTCCCTGAGCTTTTTCTCGGTTAGCCCGAGTTCCTGGAGCAGGGCCTTACCAAAACGGTCATCTTTAGCGTAACCGAGCAGCAGGTGCTCAATGGAGATAAAGTCGTCTTCATATTTTTTACGATAGTCTTCAGCCCGATCCAGCAGGCTGTCCAGAGAACGACCCAAATAAACTGAGCCTCCGCTCGCGCCCGTCACCTTGGGCTGGCGGCGGATGAACTGCTCGGTGTCGTCGCGCAACCGTTCGAGATTGACCCCAGCTTTGGTGAAAATGCTGGCGGCTAACCCATCTTGCTCAAGAAGCGATCGCAGCAAGTGCTCAGACTCGATCTGCTGCTGGTTTGCCTGCTTCGCAATGTCGGGCGTACGGGCGATCGCCTCCCAAGCTTTTTCCGTAAATTGATTGGGATTAGTGGGCTGCATAGGCGTTCAACACAATAGCGATTAATTCTGAATTCATTGTAGGAATGTTTGCTTAGATCATTAGATCGGTGTCTACACCCGCAGATGGAGGTATTGCCGCCCTGGAAGGTGTGGGCGGGGTTTGGTGGGATGGGGGCGATCGCAGTGGTTTGAAGGCTTATGAGATCGACATTAAATAACCTGTAATTATCCGACCTGTAGGGGCATGGAATTCCATGCCCCTACTTGGGAATTTCACCTTAATTAGAATTAGATCCACGATCCTTGGTTCACCATTGGGGGCCACTACTTCATCAGAAAGGTATGCCCTACGAGGATGCTTTTTGGCAATCTCCCAAGCCGCTAGATTGACCATGATACTCTCTTGGAGTGTTAAACAATGAACAAAGAGCCGCAGAAGGGCCACCTCCTGCGGTGCTGAAACACTACCACGGGGGAATTATGCCAGGTCAAAGTACTGAAGGTCTATACATTGCTCTGATTAGTGTGCATGGTTTAATTCGAGGCAAAGAGCTAGAGCTGGGACGCGATGCTGATACCGGTGGTCAGACCAAGTATGTGGTAGAGCTGGCCCGTGCCCTCTCCCGGCTTCCGGAGATTGCGGCGGTCGATCTGTTCACCCGGCTGGTGGCTGCGCCCGAAGTGGATGCGGATTACGGCAAAGCAATTGAACCCCTCGGCGACGGCGCGCGAATCGTGCGCGTAGTGGCTGGCCCCTCAGAGGAATACATTCCCAAGGAAGCCCTCTGGGATCATCTAGACAGCTTTGTTGACAACATGCTGGCGTTCTTTCGGGATACCGGTCGGGTGCCGGACATCATTCACAGCCACTATGCCGACGCAGGCTATGTGGGCAGCCGACTGGCGCACTTTCTCGACGTGCCCCTGGTGCATACGGGGCATTCCCTGGGTCGCGTGAAGCGTTGGCGGCTGCTGGCCAGTGGGCTGACTTCCAACGAAATTGATCGCCGCTACAACATGCTGCGCCGCATTGAGGCGGAGGAAATGACGCTCACCAGCGCCGATCGGGTGATTACCAGCACGCATCAGGAAATCGAGGAGCAGTATGAATTTTATGACTGCTACCAACCCGGTCGGATGCGCGTCATTCCCCCAGGGACGGATCTATCCCTGTTCTATCCACCAGAGGGGCATGAGAGGCAAACTCCCATTGGTGAGCAGATTTATCGCTTTCTGCGGCATCCCGATAAGCCCATTATTCTGGCCCTGTCCCGCCCCGATGGCCGTAAAAATATTGGTGCCCTGGTAGATGCCTATGGCGGATCGCCCCAGCTTCAGGAACTCGCCAACCTGGTGATCATTGCAGGCAACCGGGACGACATCAGTGATATGGAGGAGGGGGCGCAGGACGTTCTGAAAAGTTTGCTACTGGCGATCGATCGCTACGATCTCTACGGGCGTGTGGCCTATCCCAAACACCACAAATCCGACGAAGTGCCCGATATTTACCGCATTGCCGCCCTATCCGGCGGTGTCTTTGTCAATCCGGCCCTGACGGAACCCTTTGGCCTCACCCTGATTGAAGCTGCCGCCAGTGGTTTGCCCATTGTGGCGACGGAGGACGGTGGCCCCCGCGACATCACCCGCAACTGTGATAACGGGATTCTCATTGACCCCTTAAACAGCGAGGCGATCGCCACGGCCCTGTTGACCTTACTGAAAAACCCCAAAGAGTGGCAGCGGTTGGCCCAAAATGGCCTGCGCGGCGTGCGTAAGCATTACTCCTGGGAGGCCCATGCCAAGCGCTACCTGGAGACCATTCGCCCGCTGGTAGACAAGACCGAGGTGGTGGAGCGGCAGCCGCTGATCCGCCGCCCCATGCTCTACCACGATCGCGCCATCTTCAGCGACCTGGATCAAAACTTACTGGGCAACCCCGATGATTTGCCCCACTTCATCGAAGTCCTGCGCACCCATCGCAAGTCAGCCACCTTTGGTATTGCCACCGGGCGGCGGCTGGATACGGCCCTCAAAGCCCTGCGGCAGTACCAGATTCCGGAACCCGACGTGCTGATCACCAGTTGCGGTACCGCCATCTACTACAACCCCGACCTGATCGCAGATACCTGGTGGGCCCAGCATATCGATCGGCGCTGGACGCCCCAGGAAGTGCGGCGCGTGCTGTCCGATTTACCCGGCCTCAAGCTGCAGCCCAAGGAGCAGCAAAGCCGCTTCAAAATCAGCTACTTCTACCATGCGGGCGTTGCCCCAACGGTGGAGGAAATCAACAGCCTGCTGCACCAGGAAGACCTGGCGGTAAACGTCATCCTTTCCTTTGGCCAGTACCTGGACATTCTGCCCATCCGGGCCTCTAAGGGGCAGGCACTGCGCTATGTGGCCAATCGCCGGGGCATTCCCCTGGAGCAAATCCTGGTGGCGGGCGGTTCAGGGGCGGATGAAGACATGATGCGGGGCAACACCCTGGCGGTGGTGGTCGCCAACCGCCACGATGAGGAACTTTCCCATCTGGTTGACACCGATCGCATCTACTACGCCAAGCAGGCCCACGCCTTGGGAATTGTGGAGGCGATTGAGCACTTCAATTTCTTTGAGAGCATCTATCAACCGTTCGCTAGTCCTGAAGGTAGTCCTGCCCGCTAATCAAAGCCAGCTCTGCCCGCTGAAATTCCCGCCCCAGGTAGGCCGCATGGTTGTACTGGGTCACCGGGCAGGGTTGGGCCGTTTCGAAGATCGCAACGCACAGTTCCTTGGCCGTGCGCCCGGTGAAGACGGCGGTGGGGAGGCGACGGGCACCGCCCCGTGCGGGAATGGGTTTGCCGGTAACCGGGTCACAGGCCACCCCCCGCTCGTCAATCACATTTGAGTAGTGCTGGGCGCAGATCAGGCCATTGTCCCGATCTAACGAGATGATGAAATATCCACCTGGGTCGAGGTCGAGGGGGCGTTGGGAGAGGTGGTGGTCGATGTCAAAACGGGGATGGGACATTTCTAGAGCTTATGCTTATGCTTAAAACTGATAGCGCAGGCCGGTTTGTAAGTTAAGCAGCAAGCCCGGATTATTGGCCACCGGGTCGCCGCTGAGGGTGAGCTGGACGGAGTTGTTGAACGACCAGCGATCGCCAATCGGGATGCCCAAATCGGTGCGCGACCGAAACAGGTAGTTCTCAGCCTCTTCCAGGGGTACGTCGACGGCAAGGGTCTGCCTGATGTCCAGAATATCGAATAGTTCGTCTTGGTAGCTCAGCCCCGTGCTGGCGGTCACCGGGAAAAAGCTAGTGTCCTCGTCTTCAAAGCTTTCGTAGAGCACCCCCAGCCCCAGCCGCAGGTCAAGGCGGCGGTCGGGGCCAGCCTGCCAGACGTTCAAGCCAATCCCGTTGGTGAGGCTGGCCCGCAGGTTGAGGTTCTCCAGATCGTCGCTGGTGAAGGAGGTGCTGTTGAAATACTGGAGCCGTTCCGCGAGGTAATGAACCAGGTCGGTGGTGAGCTGGCCGCCAAACTCGTTGACATCGTCGCGATCGCGATCGAAGTTGTAGGTGAGCCGCAGCCCCAGGTCGAGGTCATTGCGCCGCCACTGCCGCTCCGCCGCCGCACTCAGGGTAACAATGCCCCGCGTGCGCTCCCCCGAAAAGAGGTTGCTCAGCAGGCCCACGCTGCCGCTCCACTCGCTGGGGGTGAGGGGTGAGGCGGGGGCTGGCTCGGCGGCTGGCCCATCAGACTCTGCCTCCCCCAGGGCCACCAGCACAGTCTGACCCTGGGCCAAAAGCTGGGCCGACTGCTCAACCTGGCCCAGATCGGCGTACTGGAGGGCGAGGCGGGCCAACTGGGCGGCCTGCCGTTGAGAAGGAGGAGCGGCGATCGCCCCTTCACTTGCCAGCGCCAGCACCGCCACCGCCGCCGCTGGCTCCAGCCAATCGGCATAGCGGGCCGCAATGTCCCCCAGTCGGGCCGAACGCTCCAGGTCGTCTTCCAGATTGACGGCTAATTGGGTAGCGGTTTCCAGGGTGGCGATCGCCAGGGGGCGATTTCCCAGATCTTCGGCGGTTTGGGCGATCGCCAGCAGCAGGGCCACCTGGGCAGATCGTCCCGCCACCTGCGGCACCTGGTCGAGGCACTGCTGGAGGAGGGTTTGGGCAAGCTGAGGCTGTCCACCGTCCGCCAGTTGCCGCGCAATTTCCAGCCGCAGGGTAATCTGATCCGCCGGGTCGTCCAGTTCTGCAATCACCGTCAGAGCCTGCTGGATAGCGGGGGACAAGTCGGGGAGCAGGGGGAACGGGTCTAGGGGCGATCGCTCCCCATCCCGATCATTCAAGGGCAGGACAGGCTGAGACCTGCTTGGGAGCGGGGCCAGACCCAGGACGCTCAGGCCGAATAAGGCCAGGACGACAATCAGGGGGCGTTGCCTGGCTGATTGGCAGAACGGGCCGCCCCCCAGCGCCTTACTCGGTGACCAGCTCAATGTAAAGACCGCTTCGCTTCGCCGTTTCGTCATTGCCGTAGTTGCTCAGGGTTACGGACTGCACCTGGTCGAGCAGGGGATTGATCCCTTCCAGCCGCTGTTTCAGGTTGGGAAGCGTCGCCAGCCAGTTCTCTAAAATGTCACGACGGGCGTAGATGTAGCCGTTGTTGGGCCGTTCCAGACGGGCGATCGCCCGCTTCAGCGGTGGCCCATCGATGATGGAAGATTGGGGCGCTTGCAGGGCCTGATCCAGAGCGCTCACGGCGGTGGAGAGCAGCAGGTAATCGTCAACGGTGGTGTGGATGCCTTTCACCTCGGCGGACAGGGTGCGAAATCCCGGTACGGTACTCTTGGCATCGGCCACCACGGCGGCAAGCTGGGTCCAGAGGGTGGTGGCCTGATCTCCCAGGGGCAATGCTCCGACGCTGTAGCCCTGGGCCTGGGCCTCCTCGTCAAAGTTCTCCACCGCTGCCACCGCCTCCGGGGAGCTGCGGGTCACCAGGACCCAGTCGGTGCGATCGCCATCGGGCAAAGCCGCCAGGGCGTAATCTTCGCGAATCCAGGGGGCGATCGCCTCCACCAGATTGAGATTCCAGTTGTCCTGAAGGAATCCCTCCACGGGGGCCGTCACGAACGGCGTTAGCGGCTCCGCTGCTGCTGCCTGCAGATGGCTCCAGAGGGACTGAAGATCCTGGCTGGCGGCGACAAACGCACTATTGGGAGACCCATAGTGGAGGGCAGCCACCGGGTCGTCCAGGGCAGGCGGTTCTGGGGCTAGCTGGGTGCCCTGGGGCGGCAGCAGCGAGACGTTGGCCAGCAGATTAGGGGCATCAAAGCGGAGGCTGGTTATCCAGGTTTCGTAAGCCTGTTGCCCCAGTTGAAGCGGCTGGGGGGTTGCTGTCTCCCCAAGCTGGGCCAGCAGGTAGGGCAGGTTCACGATCGCCATACCGAGCTGGCGCGACGGTAAAGACTCCAGGATAGCGGCATAGCTGGGACTGGCGGCCAAACTGAGGTCGGTCACCTGGGCGTTGTTAATGGCCTCGCGAACCACGCTGGGGGCATTGCCAAACAGGACGAAGCGATCGCCCACCAGTGCCGTGGTCAAAGCCGTCTTACCCGCCACCGTCGTTACCGGCACACCAGCCACCTGCTCCACCTGCAGTTCCTCACCCCGACCGATTTGCCGCTGCCAGAACTGCTCCAGGCAGGTGCGGGCTATGGCTGCATCGGCGATCGCGGCAGCTACCAGATATCCGGGCTGATTCCCGTTAGCAGCGGCGCGATCCCAATCGGGGGCGGTAATGGCGAAGGTGACCTCATCCCCCACCCAGGGGGCAATGTCGTCGCCATATCGTAGCCCCGTACGCTGGCGCAGGCTGCGCTTGAGCTGGGTGAAGTCGGCCCGCACGCGCCGCTGCTGGCTCAGGGGCAACGAGGCCAGACGAAAGGATTCCAGATCGGCGGGGCTGACCAGCAGCGACGCCACCACGGGGGCATCGCGGGAGACAAAAACGGCGGCAGATGGACTGGCCTGCCTGCTGTTAAGGCTCTGGGGCCTGGGTGTCTGGGCCACAATCCAGGTAAAGCCCCCCGCCCCCACCACCAGCAGCGCAATCACCACCGCTACCACAATGTTGATAAACGTCCGAAATCTCATGAGCCTCCTCCCCTGAGGCGATCGCCCCCTTAGTGCCCCTCCAGTGTAATACCGCGCGAGCCGTTTGCAGCCTTTGCCCCAGGGACGTTAAGTTAAACTTACGATGCGGCTCAGATGGCTCCGTCCACCCCTTAAAATGAGGGGCAATGGGCGCAGGGGTGTTCGCGCCTTGGGTGCTCTGCACTTAGCATTCGGCGGAAAGGTCTTGAAAAGTTCCACAAGGTGCCTACCGAATGCTTAGCCCGACCTGGTGCAGAGTTGTTCAATTCACGTTCTTCAAGTGGGCATCCGGTTCAGCAGGCCACCCCGTCGTTGGAGTGATATTTTGGTTGAATGAACGATCTTGAGCGGTGCTACCGAATTCTTGAGCTGGAGCCTGGGGTGTCCATGGAGGAGATCAACCAGGCTTACAAAGATCTGGTGTTTATCTGGCACCCTGATCGCATTCCCAAAGACAATACCCGCCTGCAGCAAAAAGCCCAGGAAAAGCTGAAAGAGCTTAACCATGCTCGCGATCGCCTCCGTGCCCACCAGCGCAGCACCCGTGGCCGCTTCAGCCATCCCCGCTCCCGTGCCTATGGGGGGCGATCGTCTACCACGGCCAATCAGACGACCACCAGCTCCACCACCACGCCTCCCCGACAGCGGCACTACTCCACCTACCAGCCGCCGCCCCGTCCCGGATTCCACTACCGCGCCACCGGCCAACCCGAGGCGGGGCAGTCTCCGGCTTCCCAGCCTCCATCAGCGACCAACGTATCGCCGCAGTCGCCCTTCCGTTCCTCGCCGCCCAACCCGACCGCATCCCCCACCCCAAATTCCGCCAACGGCACCGCCCAAAACGGCCAGACCAGCAGCCAGCCCCGCAATGGCACAGCTCCTGGCGGCAATGGCGCAACGGCAAACGGCTACACACCGCCCACCAACGGCACCCCCCCACCAGGGCGCACCCAGTCTCGCTACGGTACGTCTTACTACCAGACGCCGCCCCGCCCCACGCCCCCCAACAATCGCCCCCAGTACAACCAGAGTCCCGACCTCAATGACGTGGACTGGAGCGGGCGCAACCTCAGCGAAAAAGACTTTTCAGGGCGCAACCTCAGTAACGCCAACCTGAGTCGGGCTGACCTGAGCGATACCTTCCTGCACAAGGTCAACCTCAACCGGGCCAACCTCCAGGGAGCTAATCTGTTTCGTGCCAACCTGCTGCAGGCCAACCTCAGCCACGCCAACCTGCGGGAGGCCAATTTGATTGGGGCCGACCTCAGCGGGGCTGACCTGCGCGGGGCCGACCTCAGCGGCGCACGCATTGGCGTTCCGGGAAAGGTGATGGTGAAGATGACAGGCACCCTGCTCCAGGGTACGATTATGCCCGACGGTTCCATTCACGAGTAGGGCGTCATCGCC
Source organism: Synechococcales cyanobacterium (assembly GCA_035285585.1). Lineage (GTDB taxonomy): Bacteria > Cyanobacteriota > Cyanobacteriia > CAKZMO01 > CAKZMO01 > JAYKGU01. The sequence goes on along the minus strand of JAYKGU010000235.1, from coordinate 2,981 downwards.
TCCCCAGTTTTCGGATGTCCCATCCACTGCATACTCCGTCCCGACAGACTCCCTGGCTGCGGGTCATCGATCGCCACATGGATATTTTCCTCACCCTGGGGCTGCTGGTGGCGGCCCTGGTGCTTTTCACAGTCAACCTGGGGGGCGTGCCCCTGCGGGACTGGGACGAGGGCACCGTGGCTCAGGTGGCCCGTGAGATCGCCCAGTCGCCCCGTCCGTGGATAGCCTGGCTCTACCCCACCCTGCACGGCGACCCGTACTTTAATAAACCACCCCTGGTGCATGGGCTGGTGGCGATCGCCTACCACTTTGGCGGTATCGGTGCAACCCCGGCACGACTACCGGGGGCCTGGCTCACGGCCCTATCCGTGCCCCTGCTCTACGGCATCGGTCGGCAACTCTTTCCCCAGCGGTTGACGGCCCTGCTGGCGGCGGCGGTTTACCTGACCATGCTGCCGGTGGTGCGCCACGGACGGCTGGCCATGCTGGATGGGGCGATTCTCTGCTTTTTTTTGGGGACGGTGTGGGCAGCGCTGCGATCGCGCCGAAATCCTCGCTGGGCTTTGGGCATGGGGCTGGGGATAGGGCTGATGACCCTCACCAAGGGCATCCTGGGTCTGCTGCTGGGGGGCATCGCCCTGGCCTTCCTTGCCTGGGACGCGCCGCGTTTGCTGATCTCCTTCTACACCTGGGGCGGCCTCTTCCTGGGGGCACTGCCCGCCCTGATCTGGTACGCCCTCCAGGGACTCGCCTATGGCCCGGAGTTTTTCACCGTCCATTTCCTCAGCCAATCTTTCGACCGGGTGTGGGCAGCGGTGGAAGACAATCGCCAGCCCCCCTGGTTCTACCTGCTGGAGCTGCTGAAGTATGGCTTCCCCTGGCTGCTGTTCTGGCCAATGGGGCTGGGGCTGGCCTGGGGCGATCGCACTTTGAGCTGGGCCAAGCTCGTGCTGGTGTGGGGCGGTGGCTATCTGCTGGTGATTTCGGTGATGGGCACCAAGTTGCCCTGGTACGTGCTGCCCGTCTATCCGGCCCTGGCCCTGGCCACGGGATACGAGCTGGGGCGACTCTGGCAAACTCTGCCGGGGGTGTCGGCCAGGTTAGAGCCATCCCGCCGCTACGTCGCCGGGTTAAGGGCTGGACTGGCCCTCCTGGGGATTTTGGGCTGGGGCGGTGGCGTTTACTTTCTGGCATTTGCGACGCCCCGCGAGGGGGATCTGGCCCTGGCCCTGGCGGCGCTGGGGCTGACCATGACGGTGGCAGTTTGGTTAATGAATCGGCGCGATCGCCAGTTTATCCCCATCCTCCTCTGGGGCTTTTACGTGACGCTGCTGCTGTTCGTCACGTCCAACCACTGGGTGTGGGAGCTGAATGAGGACTATGCCGTGGAGCCGGTGGCGGCGATGGTGCAGGCCCACACGCCTGAGAACCAGCGGCTGCTGACATCCCACCCCATCCGGCGGCCATCTTTGGAGTTTTACAGCGATCGCGAGGTCATCCCCGCCAGTCGCCCCCAGTTGCGCCAGCGCTGGCAACGCCAAAATGCCCCCTATTTTCTCCTGGATCGGGCCACAGCCCTGGCGCTGAATCTTCCCCAGGCTGAGGTGCTGGCCGAAACCCAGGACTGGCTACTGATCACCAAGCGCTCGGAGAACTGAGCCATGCCGCTGCCCATCGTTGGCGTTATGGGGCCAGGGGAGGGAGCCACGCCCCAGGATTGTGAGCTGGCCTACGAGCTGGGTGCCCAGATTGCCCAACAGGGCTGGGTGCTGCTCACGGGAGGACGGGCGGCGGGGGTGATGGCGGCGGCCAGCCAGGGAGCTGCTGAGGCGGGGGGCTTGACGGTGGGCATTCTACCCACGGGCGATCGCACCGAAATGTCGCCCCACGTCCAGATCCCCATCGTCACGGGTATGGGCAGCGGACGCAATGTGATTAATATCCTTACTGCCCAGGCGATCGTCGCCTGCGGTATGGGATTGGGCACGGCCTCGGAGGTGGCGCTGGCCCTCAAGGCCCAAACCCCGGTGGTGTTGCTGAACGCGGACGAGGTGAGTTGGGAGTTTTTTCGGTGGATGGGCGATCGCCAGAGTAGGGAATCCTATCTGTATCGGGTCAAAACGGTGCAGGGGGCGATCGCCATCCTCCAGCAATGGACGTAATTTCCCAAGCTCTAACGTCCGACAGATGTAAATTCCTTCCAGGGATACTAAGTTGGCGGGAGTTGAGGTCATGCTCCGTTGGGTATCGATATATTAGCCCGATCTCGTTTTTCATCCAGATATCGCCTATATTGCGATTATTGTGATAGCGAGATAACAATCCGTATGATTCTTTTCCCCACAATTCCATAGCGAGGAGCCATGGTGCAGCCTAATCAAGGGTTTCCCGAACCAAACGACCAGTCTGCCAAAGACAACTTTCTTTATCCCCGCAGTCGCTATCGCGGCGAGTTTACCCCTGGCAACCTGGCCTTCAACGCCAACCTCCAGGAATTTGCCCAAAAGGTGTCCTATGTCTGTGCCCTGGAAACGGGGGGAAAGCTCTCAAGTAGTGAAGCTTACGACAAAATTCGCCAGCTCTGGCACGACTTGAAGAGGTCCAAAGACCTGCTCATCGACCAACCCCCCCCGGACGACGTGAAATTGCCCCCAGAGCAGTAGGAGGGGGATTAATTTTAAGGCGGGAAATCCTGGTTGGATAGGGAGTCAGAATTCAGGAGTCAGAATTCAGGAGTCAGAATTCAGGAAGGAGCTGACTTCTGGCTCCTGACTCCTGAGTTCTATTCTTGTGAAAGTGTCTCGCCTTACGTAGATACCCGGTTTTTGGTGTTGAATGGGTAGAACATCCAAAATTCGTAACCGTCCCAGGAACTTAACAAAACCTTATGGATCTGAGGCGAACGATTCCGCTAGGGTAGGGACATGAGCGAAGAGATTGAGATTGTTGGCATTAAAGTACCCAAAGCAGACTGGGAAGCG
>JAYKGU010000234.1:0-82385 GCA_035285585.1 Synechococcales cyanobacterium | reverse complement strand
GAGAGCAATTTATGAATTCGAAACCAGGTAGATTTTCCAAATCAGCACTGACTCAATAATTGCTTGGACTCAGTTCTGGATCGAGGAAACTATCGTCAGACTAGATGATGGATCTGGCGAGAATCTTATTCCTTAACTAAATTTTAGTTAGTTTGCACCAGCACATCCTAACTAATCTTTAGAATGCCCGCCTCAAAGGCTGCAATCTACATGCCCGTCACAGCTCGTTAAAATTTACGAATTTGCCTGCACCCCAACTATCGGCTAATGTTGCTCGTACTCGCCCTCTATTTTTTGGCAGCTAGCCTTGCCAACCAGAGTAACGCATCTGGCGGCTATGGCGGTAGGACTGCTCTAGCCTAACTAAAATACAGCATCTGTCCAGTTAATCGTTCCATTCTCCGCGGGTGGGAACCGGAGGATTTCGCTCCAGGGAGCGGGTCAAATCGTCATCCCGACGAGCACCGCCCCTTAGCCACTGCCGTACAGCCACTTCAATCACCCGGCTGGGATCGTCAGTGAGATAGCCGACCTGCCGCAGCAAATCTGGGTCAAGCCGCACCGATATCTCCACTTTTTCGGACGAGGGGTCGTCTGGATGGGAAGCCGGGGTTACATGTTCAGTTGGATTCGTCATAGCGGGGTTCGATAACAAATGTGCCTCCAGTTGAGCCATGAAGAATCACGCCACTGGCCAATTGGAGGGATTACAATATCCTCAGTTGGGACTCCAGCGTTGGCACTCCAGCCCACCTCTCTGGTTTGGGCCTGTACCCACCAGTCTTGATTGTTTCACCATCCTGACTGTCCCACTATCCTAGCGCCAATCGATCGCGCTATGCCCCCGAATCGCCGTACATTAAGTTTTTTTTCATCGGACGACTTTAGCTCATTCTGGATACCGAGTTCTGGATACCTATGACCGATATTCCTGTTTCCCGCATCCGCAATTTTTCTATCATTGCCCATATCGACCATGGTAAGTCTACCCTGGCGGATCGTCTGCTCCAGGTGACCGAAACTGTGAGCGATCGCGAAATGAAGCAGCAGTTTCTCGACTCGATGGATCTGGAGCGGGAGCGGGGCATTACCATCAAGCTCCAGGCCGCCCGCATGAACTACATCGCCGAAGACGGTGAGAAATACGTTCTCAACCTGATTGACACGCCGGGGCACGTTGATTTTTCCTACGAAGTGTCGCGATCGCTGGCCGCCTGCGAAGGGGCGCTGCTGGTGGTAGACGCCTCCCAGGGGGTGGAAGCCCAAACCCTCGCAAATGTCTACATGGCTCTGGATCACGACCTGGAGATCATTCCCGTACTCAATAAGATCGACCTGCCGGGGGCTGAGCCAGAGCGGGTAAAGACTGAGATCGAAGAAATCATTGGCCTTGACTGCAGCAACGCCATTCTCGCCTCCGCCAAAGAAGGCATCGGCATCTCAGAGATTTTGGAATCCATCGTCCATCTGGTGCCGCCGCCCCAGGACACCACCGATAAGCCCCTCCGTGCCCTGATCTTTGACAGTTACTACGACCCCTATCGCGGCGTCATCGTCTACTTCCGGGTAATGGATGGGAAGGTGCAAAAGGGCGATCGCGTCAAGCTAATGGCCTCAAAAAAAGAGTACGAAATCGACGAGCTGGGGGTGCTCTCCCCCACCCAAATTCCCGTGGACGAACTGCACGCGGGCGAGGTGGGCTACTTCGCGGCAGCCATCAAAGCCGTGGAAGATGCCCGTGTCGGCGATACGATTACCCTGGCTAAGGGGGGTGCCCCCGACCCGCTGCCGGGATATACCGAAGCGAAGCCGATGGTGTTCTGCGGCCTGTTTCCCACGGACTCTGAGCAGTTTGAAGACCTGCGGGAAGCCCTGGAAAAACTTCGACTCAACGACGCCGCCCTGCAGTATGAACCAGAAACCTCCAGCGCCATGGGGTTTGGCTTCCGCTGCGGCTTCCTGGGGTTGCTGCACATGGAAATTGTGCAGGAGCGGCTAGAACGGGAATATGACCTCGACCTGATTACTACAGCACCCTCAGTTATCTACCGGGTCACCACCATTGAAGGGGAGGAGATCCACATTGATAACCCCTGTCTGCTGCCCGATCCCCAGCATCGCGAGAAGATCGAGGAACCCTACGTGCGGGTGGAGATGATCGTGCCCGAAGAGTTTGTCGGCCCGCTGATGGAGCTGAGCCAGTCTCGCCGGGGCGACTTCAAAGACATGAAGTACCTCACCCAGGGACGCACCTCCCTGGTCTACGAAATCCCTCTGGCGGAAGTGGTGACAGATTTCTTTGATCAGATGAAATCGCGCTCGCGGGGCTACGCCAGCATGGAGTATCACCTCATCGGCTATCGGGCTAACCCCCTGGTGAAGCTGGATGTGATGATCAACGGCGACGTGGTCGATCCCCTGGCCAATATCGTCCACCGGGACAAGGCCTATTTTGTCGGGCGTGCCCTGGTAGAGAAGCTGAAGGAGCTGATTCCCCGCCACCAGTTCAAAATTCCCATCCAGGCAGCGATTGGTAGCCGCATTATTGCCAGTGAGAGTATTCCCGCTCTGCGGAAAGACGTGCTGGCGAAGTGCTACGGCGGTGACATCAGCCGGAAGAAAAAGCTGCTGAAGAAGCAGGCTAAGGGTAAGAAACGACTGAAGGCAATCGGGACGGTGGATGTGCCCCAGGAAGCATTTATGGCGGTGCTGAAGATTTAGCGATCGCAGGTTCAGGCGAGATGTTACAGTAAGTCTCAAACCGCACTGCTGGCTAGGCGTCTGTCTATGTACCCTGAATCGTATTCCGCACCATTTGTCAATCCGCCGGTCTACACCCTGATTATGGTGTCCACGTTCCTCGCGGTGACCTGGGGCATTATCTTCAAAGATATGCTGGAGTACCAGGTCAACCGCTGGAATGTGGAGCGGGAAAACCAGTCAGACATTCATTACCGTACACCCAACATCATCACAGCCTACCTGGGGGTTACGTTCTTTGTGACGGTTACCATGGGAGCCAGCCTTTCCATTTTTGGGCTGCCCACCTGGTTTGCCTATCTGGTGGGGGCGATCGTGGTAGTGCCAACGGCTCTTCTCGTCTGGCTCCAGCTCGGCTCAATGCTCAAGCTGCTGGTGATTGGCGGTTCCGAGGCGATGGACATCGATTCCTACGGAGCGGGCGCAAAGTATGATCCGCAGGCGGCTAAGGCCAAAGCCCCATCCGAAAACGCCGATCCCGTCCAATAGCCTTGAACAGCGGGGCGATCGCTACCCGCTTCAACTAACAAACTTGATGGAATTATTCAAGGCTTGCACGTCTGTAAAGTTTTCTAAGATAGCCAAAGCCGCAGCAGGCGCATTTCCGCCAACCCCATCCCTGTCAAACAAGACGGCTATGCTCCCCTGCTGAACCGATGCGGTTAAAATCCCCTCTAAAAGTGGATCCGCACCAGCATAACCGACCTGCGTAAGCAAAGGGCTGACATCGATGGTATCGTTGCCTTGAGCAAAGTCGGTGATTGTGTCTACTCCGTCATTTTCTGTTTGGAAAACGAAGGTGTCATCTCCAGCTCCACCGGTTAGCTGATCGTTTCCTGCTAACCCGATCAGCACATCTGCACCCGAACTTCCCGTTAATTGATTGCTTCCCTCGTTGCCAATTAGCGTATCGTTGCCAGCCCCACCGATCGCGTTTTCAAGGGTTACTCCAAAAGCGATCGCGACATTATCTTTAATGGGTTTACGGCGAAAGCTGCCAATTGAGCTAAACTGTCCGGCTCCGAGATTAATTACAACATCTTGCCGCTGATTACGGGCATTCACGGTATCAGTACCGCCTGTGTCATAAATCGTTTCAATAAATGTTTCACCCAACTGCCAGCGGTAAACGGTGTTTCCCCGATTCGTTTTAGGGTTTCTGCCATAAAGCTGCTGAATTGCTGCAATGTCATAAAGCATAGGGGCATCGGGCTGGTACTTCTCTGGCAAATGAGGATGTTTGTCATAAGCCATGACCGTGTACTGAATGGTGCTTTGAGCTTTCGGTAAAGTAAACAACTCATCAAAGGGGTGGCTCAGCCCAAGGGCATGGCCAATTTCGTGCAGAATTGTCGAAAAACCAAGAGAGCCGGGGACAGGGTTGCGATTAGATGGATCCTTGTGGTTCAACCACATATCTCCGCCGATGAATCTCCCCTCGCTTGGATAATAGGCCCAACCAAAGGAAGGGTTGTTTCTATCCAAATCTTCGGCAGCACCAAACCGAAGCTGAACTGAATTACGGTCAGAAACTTCTCTAAACTTTATCCCAGAAACTTTCTCCCACTCTTGAAGGGCCAATTCAACGGCTTCTCTTTGAGGCTGGGTCATTGGCTTAAAGTTTCCAGCCGTATTCCCCTCCCACTGCCCCTTGCGATTGGGCCGATAGTAGGAAGGTAGCTCTTCCATGAAGCTGTAGGTTAAAGTCACCCGCTTTCCTAAAGGTCGATTCTGCCAGCGATATTGGCCTTCTTGCACTAGCGCCTCGGCTTGATAAGGGGGCACAGGTTCGAGGGTTCCAGCACTGGTTGTTAACGTATAGGCTCCAATTTCTCTCGGATTAAAACTGGTTACGCGTACAACATAATCGCCTTCAGACTCTACGATGAATGTCGTTTGGGATCCGAGGTTTTGGCGGAAATCGTTGCTAGAGAAGATCTCCAGCTCGCCAGTAAACTCTGATTCCAGTGTCAGCGACACTTGTTGACCAATGGTTAAACCCATCAAGGCAATGTCATCGTAATACAGCTCTTCATCTGGGCTTTCAAAATATCCATCCAGCAGCGGATAAAGTAAATCATCGGCCTGCAAAGTGCCCTGCAACTGAACCGTACTCATCAAGTTTCTCCTGCTTTAAGTGATTGAGCAATTTTAATTACGTTCCCTTGGAAGTACGCACCTCTAAGAAGGTAATGATGGCTACCTACTTATTAATTCCCAGGATCTCCTAAGTCCGATGCACCACCCCTTGATGTGGGCAAGCAGGTGCAATCCTAAACCAATTGAACAGTCCTTGCGCCTGCTCATCTCACTGGACAAAGAATGAATGGCCGCCGAGTCCACCCTCTCGTTTTGAAGGATTTATTTACTGCATCCCCCTTAATCAATTACTATATATTTGCCGTAAGCAGGAGTGGTAATCCCAAAATGACGGACTTCGTAGCTAAGGAACCTGTAGTTGCCCAAAACAATAATGATGCTTCCGAGGAGGCTACAGCCTCGCAGCAGCCGCTCTTCAGCCAGCTACTCCAAAATCAAACGGCCAAGCTACTCGAAGTCCTTAAAACTCTCGATAGCGGCATCACCTACGAGAATGCTGCTTCTGCTATGGTGCATTTACTAATAACCTTAGTGGTTTGGGTTGCATACGCATCAGTTGCCATATTTGCGTTAGTGATTTGGATATGGGGAAACGGGTTTCAGCAGGGACGTGAGTTTCGACAATGGATGGAGGCTGAGCGCCCCTCGCCTAGTGAAGCTGTCTGCGCTCTTCTGGAAAAGGTAGCTCTGCCGTTCAGGAAACTGTATGTTTGGGCAGATGCATTTGTCAAAAAGTCCTTTGGCTAAACTATCCGGGTTGCCTAGCCAGAGCAGAACGAAATTAACGGGACAGCAGGCGCACCGCCGCACCGCGCACCACTGTCCCGACTTGTGATTTCTGAGTGTCAGTCAGTCAGCCGTAAGTAGAACTGCATTGAAAAACGAAGGTTAGAAAACTGGGGAGCACCCCAATTTTCTAACGTGAATTTAATTGTGCCGACCTACTTAGTCACGGGAATAGTACTGGGGGTTCCCGCTTAAAGCGGGACAAAATTAACGGGACAGTGGTGCGCTGTGCGCCCCACTGTCCCGCCTTAAGTTGATGCCCTAGTACTGGAATCGTTAGGTAAATCCGAGCCAGGATCTAATTCAGCTTCAGCTTCAGCTTGAGTGCCTGTACCACCTAAGTTATGGGTCACGAACCCCAAGATGAATGCGAATATAAACGGAAAGACAATTAGCCAAAGCAGTGCGTTGATCATGCTACCTCCTTGAACTTGCGGGCTAAAATATTGTGGCTAATGCCAGCCGTGAAAGGCAATAGGCTTGTAAACTGTGGGTTTCATTCGTCGCCTAAGGAGAGTTCCAGGAAAAAACTTACCCTCGGTTGAACGTTTGGTAAGGGCAAATGGCTATTTGCCCCTACGTTGTCCGGTAGGATCATTCTCAAAAATCTCCTAACCTGCGATCGCCAGACCGCCTGGCCGATAAGGGAAAGGGGCGATCGCTCCAGGATGCCAGATCACGTTTGGCTCTGCATCACCAGGGGGCCTGCCGAGTCAATGGGGTCATTGGGGGCGTCCAGGGTGATCAGAACCTGGGTGGGGGTTGCACTACAGGCTGCGTCTGGGGCCGTCCAGTGAACCGTACCCGCAGGCGTATTTCGAAACTGCCCGCAGTACTGGGGCGCAGCCGAGGCATCGGCCACCGACCAGAGGCGATAAATTTGGTCTTCAGGTAGTTGGGGCAAATTCTCAGACACCAGCACCATTTTCCGATGTCCCGGTGTCGCCACCAGTCGTCCTGTTGCCCCCGCTGCTGGTCCAGTTCCTTCCAGGGTGTAAACAATGGCGTTGGGCTGCTGTAGAGAGGCGACAACCGTGGTCGTCGCTCGAACCTTCTCTTGCAGTTGCTGGATTTCGGTCTGCTGTTGCTGCAGCCGCTGGCGCAACTGGGCCGACTGACTCACCTGCTGCCGGAGACGATAGTTGTCAACCCCTAAGGCAATGACAAGCAGGGCGGCGATCGCCCCCACCCCTCCCCAGGCTGATAAAAGCCGCCGCTCTGATAGCAGCGGTGCTGACGGTTCCTGGGCATGGGCTGCCGCTGCAGGCACAAGGTGGGCCAGGTTAGCCTCCTTAGCGCGAGCTGCCTGTAGAATCCGTTGCTTCAGCTCTGGCGAGGGAGCGGTGGTGGGTAAGGCGTAGGGCAGCAGGGACATCGCCTCTTGCAGCTCGGCCAGAGCCTGGGCCAGCTCAGGGTCAGTGGCCACCCGTTCCTGAAGGGCGGCGGAGTCCTCCGGGCTGAGGTGATTGAGCACGTAGTCAGTTAGCTTGTTGTGCCAGTCGTCAGGAACATTTGAGCGAGTCATAGCAATTAGATTCAGAGAGAGTGCTTCAAAACATGTCGAAGTTTCCGCAGTCCACTCCGGGAGCGCGATTTGACGGTGCCCAGGGGCAGATTAAGCCGGGCGGCAATTTCGGACTGGCTGAGTCCTTCGTAGTAGGCAATTTCCAGAATCTGCCGCTCATGGTCGGACAGTTCTACCAGCGCAGACCGTACCAGCTGCGATCGCTCCTCCATCGACACCGACTCCAGGGGCGACATGAAACTGACTTCATAGAGAATAGTGGCCTGCCAGCGCTGGAGGAAGCGAAACCTGGCCCCCCGCGAGCGGAGTTTGTCAATCGCCCGCGACCGGGTCATCGTCAGCAGAAAGTTGCTGAAAGAGCCACGACCGGGTTGATACAGCTCAGCCCGATGCCAGATTTTTAAGAAGACCTCCTGGGTCACGTCTTCCGCCTCCTCCGGTGCCTGCAAAATCCGCAACGCCACTCCAAAGACCAGACTGGCATAGCGGTCATATAGCACACTCAACGCGCCCGTTTGACCGGACTGCAGCGCGTCTACTAACTCGCCATCGCTCGATTGAGCGGTGATCGGGCGATGAGGTAAAGGTAAGTCCGGTGCCATACATTTTCAAATTGGGTTGGAATGAAACATTGGATCCGGTGGGTTGCCAGACTCACTTGGCGCTGCTCAAAAATTGAGCGCGCCTCTACCTATGAATACGCAGATCGCCCCCAACTGGATTAAAATCCGTTTTGCCAAACCGGCAACCTGGATTTTACAAAGCTTCCAGGAAATTTTGATCCACTTTCCTGCAAGTTGCGTATTAACCGGTGAAGCGCTCAATCAAGTCACCACTCTTGGCTGAAAAGAGCGCATCTGTGCGTATTTCTTGTCCGTTTCAAGGCTTTGACATTCAAGGAGGTATGAATCATGGCAGACGATATGGTGCTACAGGTTATCGACGTGGAAGGGGCCAACCAGCTTGTGTTTGCTGGCTCCGCAAATACAATTATCAATGCCGTTGATAGCCAGGGCCAGAACCGACTGGATGGCGGACTGGGAGACGATACCTTCCTGCTAGGGGCGGGCGATCGCGTCTTTGGTGGCCAGGGGAGCGATCGCTTCTTTGGGCAAACCGGCGGCAATAACCGCATCACCGGGGGCGAGGGCGCTGACCAGTTCTGGATTGCCAACAACGGCACGGTGCCCGCCACCCCCAACCGGATTACGGACTTCAACGGTGCGGAGGACGTGATTGGCCTGGAGGGCTTTGGCACTAATTTTGACGCCATCAGTATTCTCCAGCAAGGGGCAGACGCCTTGATTGCCGTCAATGGCAACCCCCTGGCACTGCTGGAGAACATTGACGCCAGCCAGCTCTCAGCCGCCAACTTTGCCCTGGTGGATCTGGGGCAAAACGGTGAGCCGGATGTGGCCGACCTGCCGCGCGATCAGGATGCTCCCACCTTTGATGCCCTGACCGGCCTGTCCCTGGAGATCACCACTCCCATCCGCAGCCTGGTTTCAGGCGAGCTGGATGACCTGATTGATATCTCCAGTGGCGTCATTGATGCTGCCAGCGGCGGATTCCAGCGGACCCGCGTTTTTGGCAGTGGTGGCGATGATACCTTCATCGTGGGCGACAACGACCGGCTGTTTGGTGGGGATGGGAGCGATCGCTTCTTCATCCAGTCGGGCGGCAAAAACCGCCTCGCAGGCGGCGCAGGTGCTGACCAGTTCTGGGTTGCCGTAGGCGATATACCCGAACGGCGCAATACCATTCTCGACTTCACTGACGGTGAGGATGTGATTGGCATCGCTGGCACCGGCATCGAGTTTGCCCAGCTTGACATCCAGCAGCGCAACGGCAGATCCCTCATTTCCCTGGATGGCAATGTGTTTGCCGTAGTGCTGAACACACCCAGCAGTGCCCTTTCCGAAGCCGACTTTGCCATCATTTAGGTTCTATTAATCTCCACTGGGTAAGCTAAAACAGCAAGCGCCGGATGCGAGAACTCCGTCCACGGGAAACTTCACCTGCGGGCGCGAAACTCACGGGTGCCACGGAAGGTCGTCCCTGGCTACTACGGTCTGCTTCAGCCAAACCCAGCAGGAAACGGGGCGTCATCCCCATGCTTTGTTCCCAATCCGCTATGGTGGTGGGCGATCGCCATTCCGCACGGGGAATTTGCACCACCAGCAAAGGCACAATGGTGCCGCTCTGCTCCCCCAATACGTTCACCACAACGTCGGTTATGGCAGGGTTCTCAGCAAAGGTCTGCCCAATCAGCGGCTGGGCGGCTTGCTGGGCCTGTTGAATGAGGTCGTTGAGGGCATGGCTTCCCTCAAGCATCAGGGTGAGGTTGATTGTGTAAATCCGGGCGCGGCGATCGCCAGTTTCTTCCCGGATCGATTGCTCGACGACCATTGCCGCTGGCCGTGCCTGCACGGGACGTTGGCATACCAGGAAACCAATCAGCAGTGGCAGAAAGTAGAGCAAGGCTGGGCGGTAGATATTCATTGTTTTCTCCTGTATAGCCCTACGGGCTAAGGTTTGAGTGTGGAACTCCCGCGTCGCGGGGGTTCCACACCTCTTACGTGTCCTAACACGAAGGCGTAACGCTATAACTCAACCGGCAACTGGCAATTGAATTTTGTGGGCACGCTGCTCACCATAAACCTGGCGAATGATGACGTTTGCCGCCAGTCGTCCCGTTTCAGCGCCCCCGTTCATAAACCCATAGAAGGCGTCGCTGAGGTGTTCTCCGGCAAAGATCAGGTTGCGGATATTCACATCCTGGCGTTCATCCGGGTCATCGGACTCGATGTAGAGGAACTCCCCAAACTCCGTAAGCTGGCCGGGCCGAAAGTTGGTGTATCCTCCCTGGCTGAATGGGTCTTGGGTCCAGGCCGTTCGTAAAAACTGACCATTTGCAGCTCCCTGGGATCCAGGCACCACATCATCCAGACGACGCACCTGTTGCTGCCCCTGGTTGGAGGTGCTGCCGCTTTGGATCGCCTTGACCTCATCTCCACCAAAGTAAAAAGTGAGTTCACCATCGTCGCGATCGCTCTGCCGCTGGGAACCATCCCATGCCTGGGAGAATCCCAAATCTGTCCAGACTTCCTGGGAAAACCCATCCTGCCGCCGCCAAACCTTGGTTTCGTATCCAGCTAAAATCTTTTCATTTGACCCCAGCCCGACATTGCGAATAAACCGCCGGAGGTTGTTGGGCACGCTCGAACGGAGGGCCACCTGTCGCAGGGTCGTCAGGGGAATAGCCACGATCACAAAGTCTGCCCGCACAGTCTCATTGTTTGCAAAGTCCAGGCGAAAGCCATTCTGCCCCAGCCCTTGAATCTTGACCAACTGCTTACCCAATCGGATCTGCCCTGTCAAAGCGTTGGCCAGGGCATCGGTGATGCGGGCAGCGCCCCCTTCTACGGCAAATACTTCATCACTTGCCCCCAAAACCTCCACATCGTCTCCAACGATAGGGAGATTAAAAATGAGCTGGAGTGCAGACGAGTCTTTGGGTTCAGCGCCATACTCGGTACGAATCGTATTTTCAATCAAAACACGAATAAAAGGATCGGAAATTTTATCCCGGTGTTGATCCAGGTATTCGGCAACCGATCGGCGATCTAGCTGAACCGCGACCCGATCAAAGTCTTCGTCCAGGCGGATGGCGTCTTCCATAATTTGCTCCGCCAGGGGTCGAAGTAGTTCGGCAACCTCCTGTTCGGAACGGCTCCGTCCGCCAAAGTAGTAGGTGGTGCTGGGAATGGGTAGACCGGCAGCATCCTCCTCCAGGTTGAATAGATTGATGCCGAATTCCTCCGCCAGCGCAATCATGTCCAGGTGGTCGGTGTTGATAAAGTGACCCCCCAAATCACTGACGATTCCTTCACCAACGACCCCCGTGGCCGACTGAATACGGCCACCGACCCGATGACGGGCTTCATACACCGTGGCCGTGAGTCCGGCTTTCTTCAACTGGTAGGCGGCATTGAGTCCGGCAATGCCCGCTCCGATGACCGCAACTTGGGGGGTGCGGGTGCCCCAGGCGAGGTGGGGATGGGCAACGATGCGGGTGGCGATCGCCGCACCTCCAGCCAGGGCCATTGATTTGAGGAATCGGCGGCGGCTCCAGCGGCTTGGTAATTTGGTGGGGGGGCGATCGCCCTTCAAGGTTGGTCTTCCATGGCCACCATCAGCTTTCAAGTTTTGGTAGCAGGCCATCCGAAAGGTTCGGCGTAATTGACGAAACAAAGATGAATGGGGCATTGCTCAAATGTCCTATAAACGCATAGGGGTAGAGAATTCAGGGACAGGCATGCTTCAGCAGGAAATGAAGCACGCTAATAGCTGGGCCATGCGCCAGCCATACACTAGACGTGCATTAGTCCGTGCATTAGTCGTGCAAAAGATGGCCAGGGACAACGGCCCCCAGCCTCAGGGAACTTACAGGCAAACCTTGCAGTTAGGTAGCCGTAGGAAAATGTTTTGGGAAAATTACATCACAGGAGCACACACAAATCCCTACCGTTTGGGGCTGGGATAGTTGTTGAAGGGCGATCGCTCTACCATTTATTCTGTGGCAACTCTTCTGTGAGCGATCGTTCCTGGAAGGAAAACTGGCTGTTCTCAGAACCTCCCATGCCATCCTGAGAAAATGATGAGAAATTAGTGAGAGATATCGGAAACTGCTTGGTCCTTGCTTTAGGGGCAAATAGGACGGTCTGGGGGCGATCGCTCAGGTACAGGAACAGTGTTTTATGGTTTTGTCAAGACCACCTGGCGGAGGGCTGCTGATCCACGCTGATCTTTCAGATGATCCACGCTGATCTTTCAGAAACAGGGGAGAGCCAGGCAGACTGAGCCTAGTTGCATCCAGTTTGTTGGCGCATCGTCGCACTTGTTGTGCTGCAAATTTCCAGCCAACTACTTGCTTTAACGAGTTGTCCCCCTCGATAAGGAAAACTACCATGTCTATCCAAAGCATCCTGAGCGATCGCGAAGTTCTAAAGCAATTTCAGAAAGCCCACCCGGAGCATGGCTCGATTCCACAAATTGTGGCGCTATCGGAAGAAACATTTGTGCAAACCTATGCAGACACTTTGAAAGGTGGCGCACGGGAAGCACGGCGGATTCATCAGTTGGCGATCGCCATCCAGCAACAGGCTGCTTTGGTATGGGCTAATTTGAAGGATCTGGCTTCTCCCTTTGCGGCCAATACTTTGTTTAATAACGTCCCTGAATCATTTCTGGACTTTCAGCAAACCATTCCCGGATACGATCGCCTGTTTGGCAATCTCGATTACATCGACTGTGATCCCTGCCGCTCCATCTTTGGTCCTGCCGCGTATTTTGTGGACCTGATGCGCTTCGTGGAGCAGTACATCACTCGACAAAACCCCATTCCCGAAGATTGCCAACTGCAGTATCGTCGCCCCGATCTGTTCAATCTGCGGCTGGATTGCGAGAATACCAGCGATTTAATTGCTTATATTGATCTGGTCAATGAAGTCCTGGAAACCCTGGTGGCGACCCCTGCGCACCCCGATGCCGCCCAGGTGTTGGAGGAGGCCAGCTTCCCCAGCGATCTGCCCTACAATCGCCCGCTGGACGAAATTCGCACCTACTTGAGTCAACTGAGTCTCAGCCTGACCGAGCTGTATCAAACCTTTGATCCAGTGTCTTCTGAGAATGGGGGGGCGATCGCCCGTGAACGGCTTTCCCTCTCCCCCCGCGAACGGGAGATTATCGAATCCGAACTGCGCACCGCAGCGGATTTTGCCACCTTTTATGGCGTCGAGTCCGTGACCGAGTTGGACAATGTCACTACCTTTCTGGAGCAGACCGGCCTGACCCGCCAGGAGCTAACGGAGCTGATCTTCCAGGATTTGAGCCAGGCGGAGGTGAATGCAGGTCTGTCCCGCCACTTCTTCATTAACCAGGCCGATGATGGTTTGGATCATCTCTGGATTGAAGCGGGCGACCCCACCCCCAACAGCTTTTATCAGGTGCCCCAGGAGCGGCTGGTAAACCTCAGTCCCGCCAAGCTCGATCGCATCTACCGCTTTGTCAAGCTGGCCCGTCGCCTGGAGTGGTCTTTTGCAGATCTGGATTGGGCGTTGCGATCGCTCCAGCTCACGCCCCCCGCTCCCCGTGGGCTGTACTTCAATGGCCAGCAGGATTCCGTCACCGTGTCGGATGTGGCTAAGCTCGACCTCGCTAGCTTCACCCTGGAAGCCTGGATTCATCCCGATCAGGCCAAGGTCAGCCCCATTCTCTACAAAGGTACTGGGGTGAACCCTACCGACGCTACCCAAACCCACTTCTGGCTGGGATTGGGGACTACCAACCAACTGGTTTTCCACGGCGGCGCGAATGACTTGCACAGTGCGTCATCCCTGCCCCTGGGCGTGTTTTCCCACGTTGCCGTCACCGTATCCGACAGTCAGGTGAGGTTTTACATCAACGGCAAGCTCGACAGCACCCACAATGCCGCGCCCGTTGCCCCCGCAGGTTCGACCCTCAGCATTGGCACCGCCTTTGGCTATGAGTTCTTCGCTGGAATTCTTCAGGAGGTGCGGATCTGGCAGGGGGGGCGTAGCCTGGATGAGATTGCGGCCCACCGCTATCGGCGGCTGACGGGGCGAGAGACGGATCTGGTGGGCTACTGGCCGTTGACGGAGGAAGATTCGGGAGTATTGAGCGATCGCACCCCCAATCCCGCCCATGGCCTGTTCCACGGCAGGGCCGACCTCCCACCCACCTGGGTCGTCACGGATCTGACCCTGGATCCCTTCCCCACCCCCGTTGCCGAAGCGGCCTTTGAATTCAACGGCGTTGATCAGTACCTCGCTGCCGAAGGGGTTCGGGACTTAGCCATCACCGATCAACTCACCCTGGAAGCCTGGGTGAATCCGTCCCAATCCCAACTCAATCCCATTTTCCGCATCGGCACGGGGGATTTCCGGGTGGCTGATACGCGCCGGACGGAACTGGAACTGCGGCTGACAGATGCCAATCAGGTGGCGATCGCCCTTGGTGAAACTATCCTCGCCAGCGAAGAGGCGATCGCCCCCAATACCTTCACCCACATCGCCGTTACCATCACGGGAACCCAGGCGCGGTTTTACCTCAATGGGGTCGCCCGTGGGACGGCAACCCTGCCCGCTCCCCTCACCATCCAGGGAACAGAAATCGAAATTGGCCGCAACCTGGCTGGCAACCACTTCGCCGGACAACTGCGGGAAGTGCGCGTCTGGAATCGCCTCCGCACCCCCGAACAATTGCAGCAAACCCTGTATCGTGTGCTGCCGACCCGGGCACCGGGATTGGTGGGCTACTGGCGGCTGAATCAGGCGGATGAAGGTGTGGCCATCGACCTCGCGATCCATGAAAATCACCTGCTGCTGGGGGGCATTGCCGAGGAATTCCAGCCCGATCCGGTGCCTGCCGATCGCCTGTTGCCAGAAGGGGCGATCGCCCTCACCAGCTCAATTCTGGCACTGGATGGAGCCAATGATTTGATCGTGGTGAGCAACCCTCAGAATGCCGGATTGGGTCAATATGAACGGTTTACCCTGGAGCTGTGGTTCCGGCCCGTGGGGTCAGGGGAGGTTGCTCAGGAGACTCAGGCCGACCGGGTTGAGCACCAGCAGGTGATTTACTCCCAGGGGGATGCCGCCCAGGGATTGGTGATCTACCTGATTGGCCAGCGGTTGACGGCCATGGCCTGGTGTGAGGAAGCGGAAACGGGTGTCCTTCAGAAAACCCTGTTCCGCTCAGAGGCGCTGCCCCTGGACGTCTGGCACCATGTCGCCGTCACCCATGACGAAACCCAGCCCGGCCCCACCATCGAATTCCGGGCCTATCTCGATGGCGTTGAGCTGCAGTTAAGCGCCAGTAACCATCCGGACGAGAGCTTACCGGCCCATCAAAAGGGCTACCGTCTGTCCCCTACCGGCGTGGCCTATCTGGGGGGGATTGGATTGGGAGGCATCACCCGCTTTGCCAGTACCCTCCCTGTAGAAGAAGCAGGTTTTAACCACCCAGCTCTCTACCATTTCAGGGGTTCCATAACAGATGTCAGGCTGTGGAATCGGGTTAAATCCGCCGACGAGATTGCCCAGGAACGGTTTGCCGCCCCCGATGCAGCGGATACCCGCCTGATCGCCTACCTGCCCATGACGGAAGGGAACGGCACCGTCCTCCGTGACCCCGGCACCCGCCCCAATCCCAGCCAGGGCACCCTGCAACTGCCCGATTTGGGAATTGCGGGCGATCGCCTCGAACTGCGCAACGTCCACTCTTACTACAGCGACCCCGATGCCCTGACCTGGACCAACTACCTCTATACGGGCACCCTGGCGCTGACGGATGCGGCAGGGGCGATCGGCGTCACCGTCTTCAACGCTGATCCCGAAAACCAGGGGCCAGCCTACATCCTGCGCCGCACCGCCCAGCAACCCACCTTCCACCTCGCTTCCTGGCCCGATAGTGCCGCATCCCTCACCGGCACGCTGGACTCCACCGTTGATCCCGCCGTGGATACGGAATACGCCTTCCGGGTGGAGGTGACCAGCGGCAGTGATGCCACCACCATTCGAGCGAAGATTTGGCCCGATGGCACCCCCGAACCAGAGGCATGGCAAATTGACGCCCAGGATCAACGGAGCGATCGCCCCATCGCTGGCACCGTGGGCATCTGGGCCGCTGACAAAGGCCAGAAGTTCTTTGCCAACCTGCACGTCGAGCGCCTCTTCTTGAGCGATGTTCTCGGCAATCGTCCCGACCAGGCTCCTGCCGCGTGGCGCGATACCGGCGCGAATTTCAGTACGGCGATCGACGATACCCTGTTTGATATTTTGGGCGATCGCTTCCCCACCCCCGTCTTCGGCACCGAGTCGAACCGCCCCCACATCCATTCCCACTACGCCGCCCCCGCCGCCCTCGCCTGGAACCATTACGAGTACACCGGTCGCCTGCGCACCGACCATCCCAGCGGAGCCGTCGGCGTCACCGTCTTCAGCGGCTATCCCGCCAATGAAACCCGCTACTATCGCCTGCGGGCCTGGGGACAGCGGTTGCCCTTCTCCCTGGAAACCCGTGCGGCGAACACGGACCCGGAAAACGGCACCCGTCTACTCGAAGGTACGGCAGAGACGAACATTCCCCTGCTGCATGATGTCTGGTACCGCTTCCGCATCGCCGTGGCGGATGGCGAATCCCGTACCACCATCCGCGCCAAGGTGTGGCGCGAGGACGAAGCCGAACCCGTGAACTGGCAGATGGATGCCTACGACGATCGCCCCGATCGCCCCCGTGCAGGTACAGTTGGCCTGTGGGCCGCCAGTGCCGGAGCCAAGTTCTACGACGACCTGCGGGTATTCCAACCTCAAGCCCTGCTGGCTTCTACCCCCAATGCCACAGACCTCAGCCGCTTCCAGACCGCCGGAGCCGCTGCAACCGCCCCTTGGTTCACCACGGACGACTATCCCCTGCTGCAACGCCCCCTGAACCTCCAGGCGTTGCGCCTGAATGGGCGCGGCGAGTACCTGGCGGCGGCCACCGCTGATGAGACGTCCCTGCTCAACCTCTATCCCTTTGCCATCGAAGCCTGGGTAAATCTAGTTCCGGAGCAACAGCCCCATCCGATCCTGGCCTGGCGCAGTGGCGGCGAAACGCCCGAAAGTCGCTGGTTTGGGGTGAATGGGGAAGGTCGGCTGGCGATCGCCCACCCCGATCCCACCCAGACCATCACCGGCACCGCCGCAGTGCCCACGGGAGCCTGGACCCACCTGGCCGTCAGCGTTGAAAACACCACCGTTACCTTCTACATCAACGGCGTGGAAGATGGGCGCGTGGAATTGGCAGAGGCGATCGCCCTCAATGCCGCCCTGCTGGAACTGGGCCGCAACGGCGCGAACCAGCACTTCGCTGGGGACATTCGGGATGTGCGAGTCTGGAAAACTGCCCGCACCGCTGACCAGTTCGCCATTGCAGAGCGTTACCAGCAGCCCGATCCCACCCACCCCGACCTGGCCGCCTACTGGCCTTTCCCGGAAATGGCTGGAGAGATCACCCAGGATGCCGCCTCCCGTGGGATTGACCTGCGGCTGGGGGGGCTGGAATTGGCGCGACAACCCGTGGTGGTGAATCCCTCGCCGGATGCTGCGGCGATCGCCCCCGTCATCAGCCTGGATGCGACGAGCCTGGAACGGTTGGCGGTGATTCAGCAGTTGCGCGATCGCCATCCCCTCTCCATCGAACGGCTCACCGCCCTGTGGTTCGAGATTCGCCACACCGGACGGGAAGACGGTATCACCCTGTTCGATCGCCTGTTCAATCCCCCCGGTTTGCAGCGGGAACCCTGGACCTACTCCCAGATCATCCGTTGGGATGTCACTGGCCAGGAGGATGCGATGCGCAGCCGGGAAATCCGCACCCGTCTGATGGCGGCTCTGCAAGTCTCCAGCGAAGACCTGGATCGGCTGGTGCAGCGGCTCAGCGGCGATGCCCCGGTGCTGGTGCTGGATAGCCGCTATCTCACCCGGCTCTATCACCTATCCCAAACCGCCAAGGTAGTGCGGCTGACCGTCGCCGATTTCCTGACGGTGCTGGATTGGGTGGGCATTGCCGAAATCAACACCCTGGAGGAGTTCCGCCAGGTGAGCGATCGCGCCCTGCAACTGCAGCGGCTGGGCATCAGCATCGACGAACTCACCTTCCTGGCTAACGATAGTTCTCAGGACAGCCGCATTCGCCTGCCCTTCACCGATGCCGCTGTGCGAGATCTGGCCGATACCCTGGCCCGCCAGTCCACGGAGCTGCTGGTGCGTTCCGTCACCTTTGCCACGGATGATCTGACGGAAGCCCAGTCGGCCCGCATTGGGGAAGTCCTACAGGCAGCGGGGTGGATTGATGGGAATGGAGCCGTGATTCGGAGCGATCGCCCCGACCTCACCAGCCTGACCGACCTCCCCACCAATGCCGATGCCGTTATTAACGAAACCCTGTCCCGGCTGCACAATGACCTGGGCAATGCGGTACTGGCCGGACTCTCCGAACTGCTGGGGGTGGAAGCGGAACCGCTGCAAGCGGTGATGACCTATCTGCGCGTGCCCCTGTTCGGGAGCGATCGCACCCTGATCAGCGCCCCGCACATCATGGACTGGATGCTGCAAATCTTCGCCGCCCCCGAAGACCAGCCCATTCCCCCGGCACTCCTGGATTACCTCTACTACCTGAGCAAAGCCCTGTATCTGGTGATCCGGTTTACCCTGAGCACTGTGGAAACCAGGGCGCTGCTGCAAAATCCTGCGCAGTTCAGCGTGACGGATGTGCTGCGTCCCAGCCTGACGGATCTGGAAAACCTGCGGATCTTCACCGAATTGCGCACCGCTTTCAACGATGGGGATGGCAATCTGGTGCGGGTGCTGCAACAAACCGACGCCGATACCATTCTCGATGCAATCCAGGCCCTCAGCGGCTGGGAGCGACGGCAGATTGTTCGTCTGATGGCCCACTTTGGCGAGCTGGCCTATAACCGGGTTGAAGGATTGTCGCGCTTGCAACAGGGCTTTGCGATCGCCACGCTCCTCCAGGTCAATATCGATTTTGTGCTGCAACTGAGCGACACCCGTGATCTCACCCTCCCCTTCTACCAGCAGCAATCCGTGGCTTTGTTGAATGTGCTGCGTGCCCGGTACGACGAGGAGCAGTGGGAGCAGGTGTATCCGCCCTTGCGCGATCGCCTCGCCACCCGCAAGCGAGATGCCCTGCTCAGCTACGCCCTGCCCCGGCAGATTGACGACAGCTTCGCAGGCCGCCGTGATGCGGATTTGCTGTACGAATACCTGCTGCTGGATGTGCAAATTGGCAGCGAAGTGCAAACCTCGCGCATTGTTCAGGGAACGGCAGCGTTACAGCTTTATGTCCAGCGCTGTCTCATGAACCTGGAAAAAGGCGTGAATCCGGCCACCATCCCTGCGGATGAATGGGAGTGGATGAAGAACTACCGGGTCTGGGAAGCCAACCGCAAGGTCTTCCTCTATCCCGAAAGCTTCATCGAACCCGAACTGCGCGACACCAAAACCCCTCAATTTGAGGAACTGGAGCAGGAACTTCTGCAAAATGAAATTAACCGAGCAACCGTCGAGCAAGCCTTTACCAACTACCTCAACAAAGTAACCGAACTGGCGGATTTGAAAATTGTAGGTTCCTATCTTCACAGAGATGTTGAGATCCTGCTGCGGGAGCAAATTAACGGCTCAACGCTGAACCCCATTGATTTTGATAACGGCATTGTTCCCGACAGTCTGCGAAGCCTGATACAGGAACGGGGCATTACCCTCTCTGCCGATGCCCGCATTGAACCCATTTACGATCGCAATGCGCCCGCACCTCAAAACCGCCCCCGTTGGCGCATGATGGATTCAGTAGACAACGAGTTGTTTTACTACACCATCCAGCAGGATGAAACCCAGTACGTCATCTCAGTATCCAACCAGCGGGACCCCGATGAAACCCTCTACCTGGTTGGACGGACTCCCACCCAGCCCCACATGTTCTACTACCGGGAATTGGTAAACGGAACCCGGTGGCTGCCCTGGAAAAAGATTGACCTGGGCATTAATGCCGAGTTTGTGACTCCAGTGCTGGCCTTTAATCGTCTCTTCCTGTTCTGGGTTGAATTCGTCGAAGCCAACCGACCGAATCCTAACAACCAGACGAACACGATCGTTTACCGTCCCATCATTCGCTACTCCTATCTCAATTTGATGAATACCTGGGTGCAACCTCAGACCTACGCGGAGGTAGAGCGGGAACTGTTGTCGGAGGAACGATTCCGAGCGGAGTTTCAGCGGGTCTATGCTCTGGCAACTTTCTTTGAGGTGCGATCGCCCGCCATTGAACGGCGTGAACGCATCATCGTGATCTATGACAATCCGGATCAGGTGGGAACCTTACGGGATGGGCGCGATCGCGAATTGTTTACGCTGCAACATCGAGACCAGGCAGCCGTGAACTATGATCTGGGGCTATCGTTGGTGTATCTGGGACGGCTGGATATGCACCTCGCAGTTCCGCTTTTTAGGCTAGCCACTGGAAACTTTAGCTCTACAAGCCTACTTCCCACAGATAACTTATCCCGTGAAGAAAGCATTGCACGCGTTCGGGAAACCTTTGCACGCATTGGACTTCGACTAACGGACAACTTCACTGTTTCTACTGTAGATCTGCACAGTTGGATCGTGAATGATGACAACAAGCGATACCTGTACAGCCTCGATACCTTATTCCAACCCATTGTTCATGATTTTTCCAGACCATTCCTGCACGTATCCCGCAGCGATGGTTCCAATATCAATAACTATCACTTAGCCAGCGCCCCAGAACTGGATTTGTCGGTTTCAACGCCAGAACTGAGCCAACTACAATCCCAATTACAGGACGATCCCACCAACTCAGAGTTGATGCAGCGGTTTGAGAATCGGCGTCTTGAGACCAATCGGGTGTTCAACAGCTCTGCCCGGCTATTGCGCACCCTGCCGTCTGAAACCTCGTTGATGGATATCAACAATCGACCAGGCTGGTATGTGTTGGATACAGGAGAAGAACAGTTCCTGATTCGGGTGCAAACTGACCAGGAAATTGGAACGGATGGAGAGCGACTGGAGTTTCCCTTAACCGTTCCCCAGACGGCCTTTTCCTTTACCCCTGATCCGGCGTTGGCCGTTATAAGGCCGGACCAAACTCCCCAGTATCGCTTTGAACGCCTGGATACATCAGCGGTGCGGGAATTGAACCTGACGCTTTTTCGAGATGGTATTGATGGCTTGCTGAGTTTGCGATCGCAACAACTCCCTGAACGCAACTTCGATACCTACGGTCCATCCTTCCTATCCATTGCCCCCGGTGCGACGACCCCGAATGGCACGACGACCATCGATTTTGAAGGTGCATTTGGCCTTTACTACGAGGAAATCTTCTTCCACATTCCCTTCCTGATTGCCAACCAGCTCAATGCCAACCAGAACTTTGCAGAAGCTCAACGCTGGTATCACTACATCTTCAACCCCACCACCCCTGAATCTAACAATGGGAATGGGAATGGAGCCATCAACCGCGATCGCTACTGGCAATACTTACCCTTCCGTGAGCAACCCCTGAAACCGCTGGATCAGATTCTTTCCAACCAGGCCGCCCTGGATGCGTATCGTCGTGATCCGTTTGACCCCCATGCGATCGCCCGTCTGCGCGTCAATGCTTACCAGAAGGCGATCGTGATGAAGTACATCGACAACCTGCTGGATTGGGGTGACACCCTGTTCACCCAGAATACGCGGGAGTCGATCAATGAAGCGGCGTTGCTCTACGTGCTGGCCTTTAACCTCCTGGGTCCCCGCCCTGAAGCCAGAGCAAATCGAGCCTTTGAGGCCATTGGCGATTACAACGCCATCCGCCAGGAATTAGAGCGGGTTCCCGACTTCCTGACCGATTTCACCGACCGCAATGGTGCATCGGATAATGGCGCTGGCGGAAATGGCAGCCTGCCGCTGCCACAGAACGGGGCGATCGTCACCACCTTCTGCGTCACCGAAAATACCGACTTCGTCGGCTTCTGGGATCGGGTGGAAGATCGCCTATTCAAAATCCGCCATAGCCTCAACATCGAGGGTATTTTCCGGCAACTCCCCCTGTTCCAACCGCCCCTTGATGTGCGTGCCCTGGTGCAAGCCGTTGCCGCCGGTGGCCGTGACCTGGGCAGCATCCTGTCCGACCTGGAAACCCCCGTCCCCCACTACCGCTTCCCCTTCATGCTGGAGCGGGCCAAAGAGATGACCGCCCAGGTGATCAGCCTTGGCTCGGCTTTACTGGAAGCGATTCAAAACCGGGATGCGGAACAGTTGACCCTGCTGGAGAACACCCACGAGCGCGCCATCCTGGAACTGATGACCTCCGTACACGAACTCGCTCGGAATGAAGCCCAGGAAACCCTGGATGCCTTGCAAATCAGCCAGCGAAATATTCAGAATCGATTAACCTACTTCACCAATACCATTGAGCAGGGGCTTTTGCCAGAAGAAGCAACCGAGCTGACTCTAACGGGCCTTGCCCAAATTCCTAAGGGCGTGAGTGGCCTCCTGCAACTGACTACGGGCTTTATCCAAGCCACACCGGAAGCCAGTGTGCAGGTCACGTTGGGGTTACCTCCCTCCGTTGCAACCGGGATTGCCGTGTCTGGGGATAATCTTGCTGCCCCCCTGGATGGCGCTGCCGAACTGATTGCCACCACTGCCGATATTATTGAAACAACAGCAGCCTTGGTTGGTAAGGCGGGTGAGTACCGCCGCAGGCTGAATGAATGGGTGCTGGAGCGACAAACGGCGGAGTTTGACCTGGCGGAAATTAACCAGCAAATTGCGATCGCCACCCTTCAACGGCAGATAGCCGAGCAGGAGTTGGTGATCCACCGCCGCACCATTGAGCAGAATCAGCAAATTGCCGAATTCCATCGGCGCAAGTTCACGAACGAAGCCCTGTATAACTGGATGATCACCCGTCTCTCCGGGCTGTACTTCCAGGCTTACCGGCTGGCCTACTCTATGGCCCGGTCTGCTGAGCGGGCTTACCAGTACGAATTTGGTACGGGCGATCGCCTGATTAATTTCGGTCACTGGGACAACCTGCGGCGCGGCCTGCTGGCGGGCGAATCCCTGATGCTGGAACTGTCTCGCCTGGAGAAGACGGCGATCGACCAGGATAGCCGCTACCAGGAGATCGAGAAAACCATCTCCCTGAAGCGCACCTTCCCCGAGGCGTTCCTGAATCTGTTGAGGACTGGCACCTGCACCTTCGAGCTGGGCGAGCGGATGTTTAACCAGGACTATCCGGGCCACTACTTCCGCATCATTCGCGCCCTCTCGATGACGGTGAAATCCCCCTCCCTAGAGCCGGACGAATCCCTCAATGCCACGCTGATCCAGTTGGGCAACAGAACGCTGCTGGCCCCTGACATTGGATCCGTTCGCTACCTCATGGGGGGTGAAGGGGCAACGCCGCCCACGGGCAACACCCTGCGGGTCAACTGGCGGGCCAACCAGCAAATTGCGGTGTCCAAACAGCGGGAGGATTACGGTATGTTCGGCAACTTCGATATCAACTTCCGCTTTGACGATCGCTACTTCCCCTTTGAGGGCACGGGAGTCCTCTCAAACTGGGAACTGGAAATGCCCCAGGCGACGGCGTTTACCACTGAGAATCTGAACGGTGTAGACGATCCAAATGATGTGGAGTCTTTGAGGAATGTGGATGTAGTGATTCAACTACGCTATATGTCCAAGTTCGATCGCGGCAATTTCCGGCAACAGGTACAGGAGGTGTTACAGCAAATCCGCTAATTTAATCTAAGAAACGCGGATTGAATAAGGCGAAATTCCTCGAGGGGCATGGCAATGCCATGCCCGTACAGGTAGGATCATTTACAGATTTTTGAGTTTATGATCTTAAGGAGCGATCGCCCCCAACGTCTGCAAGGTAGCAATTGTCGCAGGCGTTAGCCCCTTCACCCCGGTTAAATTCATTCCTTCGTACAGGCGTTTGGCAATCAGAACGCGATCGCACTGCCCCCGTTTTACATTCCAGAGCCGCACGGTTTGATCCTGAGAGCCGCTGGCGATGGTGGTGCTGTCAGGGCTGAAGGCGATCGCTGAAACCAGATGGGCATGGCCTGCGTATACTTGAAGGCTTTCTCCAGTTTTGGGGTTCCAGATGCGTACCGTCTGATCATGGGAAGCACTGGCGAGCAGCCTTCCATCGGGACTAAAGGCCACTGCAAACACCCAGTTGTGATGGCCCGTCAAAGTCTTCAGGCTTTCACCAGTGCCAATGTCCCAGAGCTTGATAGTTTGATCCGTGCTGCAACTGGCCAGGGTTTGACCGTCTGGACTGTAGGCCACGCCCCAGATCCGGCTGGTGTGCCCCCGCAAGGTCTTCAGGTTATTTCCGGATGGGACATCCCACAGCTTAATCGTCTGATCGACCCCACAACTGGCGAGCTGTTTGCCATCGGGGCTAAAAGCTACCCCCAGAAGTTTCGCGGTATGCCCCGTCAAAGTTTGCAGACATTGCCCGGTGCGAATATCCCATACTTTAACCGTGGCATCGGCGCTGGCGCTGGCCAGGATGGGGTCGCAAGGATGAAAGGCGATCGCACAAATCCAATCCGTATGGCCCAGCAATGCCTGGACACACTGGCCCGAAGCGACCTGCCACAGGCGTACCGACAGATCGGTGCTACCACTGGCGAGGAGGCCACCTCTGGGGCTAAAGGCAACGGAATAGATGAAATCCGTATGACCCGACAAGGTGTTCAAACACTCCCCCGTCTGCCAGTTCCAGAGCCGTACCGTTTTGTCGTTGCTGCCGCTTGCCAGATAGCGACCGTCGGGGCTGAAGGCGACGGGCAAGGCCCAGTCCGTGTGACCATACCAGGTTTTCAAGCACTGGCCGCTCACATAATCCCACAGGCGCATGGTCTGATCCAGGCTGACGCAGGCGATCGCTTGATGGTTGGCGTTTACCGCCACACAGCACACTTCATTGGTCTGGCCATAGAGGGTTTTGACGCAGGTATCGCTGTAGCAATCCCAAAATTTAACGGTGCGATCGCCACTGCCACTAACAATTAGATCCCCAGTTGCAAAGGCGATGGCATAAACGCTGCCCTGGTGCCCGGTGTAGGTTCTCAAACAATCGCCGGTTTCGTAGTCCCAGAGTTTGACGGTGCGATCGCCACTGGCACTGGCAAGGACTTCCCCATCGGGACTGAAGGCCACGGAACCCACCGAAGCAGTATGTCCAGTCAGCGTCTTTAAACAGGCTCCGGTAGCAACATCCCACACCCGAATGGTATGGTCAGAACCGCTACTGGCGAGGGTTTTACCATCGGGACTGAAGGCGACTGAACGCACCCAATCCGTGTGGCCCGTCAAGGTATTGCGGCAGTGGCCATCACGCACATCCCAGAGTTTGATAGTGCGATCGCCCCCAGCGCTGGCAAGCTGCTGTCCATCGGGACTATAGGCCACTGCAAACACCTCATGCCCATGTCCCGTCAAGGTTTTGATGCAAACCCCATCGGCCACATTCCAGAGCTTAATGGTGCGATCAGCCCCACAACTCGCCAGGGTTTTGCCATCGGGGCTGAACCCGACGAAACGCACCCAATTTTCATGGCCGTGACAGATGAGCTGTAGCTTGCCGGATTGGGCGTCCCATATCCGCACCTGGCAGTCGGTGTCGCAGGTTGCGAGAAGCTGCCCGTTGGGACTGAAGGTGGCCCACAAAATATTGCCCAAGGTTTCCGTGAAGGTGCAGCGGGATAAGTCAGAGTGGCTAAAGTCAACGTTATGCAGGGTGATCCCTTGCAGGTAAGCTTGCCAGAGGGTCAACCGGGAACAGTCCAGCCCGGTTAAATCAAATCCAGCTTGATGCAGTAGGTTAATGGCATTACCCGCCGCATAGCCGGTTTCCCTGACAGGTTTGCCCCGCAGGCTGGAGAGGATTTGACTGAGGCGATCGCCCATCTCCTCGACACTGCCAAACCCCATCAGCAGTTGATCAATCATGGGCTGCACAATCAGGTTAGCCTGGGTTTCTCGAATGTAATCCTTGGCGGTCGCCTTCAGCAGTGCATGGGTAATGAAAAGCTTTGGTTTTATGTTCTGGATAGAACCTTGAATAGAACCTTGACTAGAACTTTGAATAGAACCTTGTTCGCTATAAATATCCTCGCAAAGCTGTTCAACGAGTTGTGTGGTGACGTATTCCATCACAACGGGTTGTTGAGTAAAACGATTGTCGCTTTTCTCGATGAGCGATCGCCGCTGTAGGGAGTTGAGAGATTCGACCAGTTCACGCTGGGGAATGGGGGTGATGAAATCCGTTTGCAGCTCGGATAACATGACAGGCTCACGGTTAATCGCCAACCAGTACATGATGTCCCGTTCTAACGGCGTCAAGCGCTGGAATTGCTGCTCCAGCAAAGCCCGAATGTCGTCAAACAGAAATCCACCCTGGTGAATCGTGTCTAAGAACGTAGAAATATCGCTATCAAAGTAGTCATGAATCGATGATGCAACGATCTTCAGTGCCAGGGGATTTCCAGCATAGCGGGAAACGAGGGTGTCCCATTCAGCTTCCGTTGCAGTGAAGGTGCCTTTTAGCTTGAAAAGTTCTCGGCCATCCCGTTCAGGCAGGCCGCTGAGCTGGAGCGATCGCACGGGCAGGCTTTTCCCTTCAAAGGGGGTTAATCCCTGCGGTTTCTCCCGTGATGTGATGACCAGACAGCTCTGGTGGGCGGTTTCCGCGATGCAGCGCAGCAGTTGGCCGTAGCCTTCGTAGCCCGTGCGGTAGCGTCCCGTGCGGTCACCCGCCTGCAAAATCGACTCCGCATTATCCAAAACCAACAGACAGCGGCAGGTGCGGAGATAATGCAGCAGACGGGAGAGTTTACCCTCCAGGTTGCTGGGCAGGTGAGTTTCCTGCTGGCCCGAAAGCACATAAATTAAGTCAGCCAGGACTTCCTCAACGGCGGGGGCGTTACGGAGCGATCGCCAGATCACATACTGGATAGTGGCCGCCTGCTCCGCCCGCACAAGCTCCTGGGCCAGTTTGACGGATAGCGATGTCTTGCCAATGCCACCCATCCCGAGCAGGGTAATCAAACGGCAGCGTTCCTGGACAATCCACCGACGCACCGTCTCTAGCTCTATTTGGCGACCATAGAAAATAGAGACATCCGGTGCTGCCCCCCAATCCGTGAGCGGGCCAGAACATGGCAGCCTGGCAGAATGTAGGCCAATTTCCGACGGGGCGGCAGGGGAGGCAGAAGACTCAACCTGTGGGGCTTCCACCACGGATTCCCAGTCCACCCCTAAAACCTGACAGTAAGCCCGAAAGGCGTCGGCATTAATGGGATATTTCCCGGCGAGAAATCGCTTCCAGGTGCCTTCCGAAACGCCAACGGCCAGTACGCCATCCTCTTCCCAGGAGGTGCCGAGGATGGCGCTGGCAGACTCAATCCAGCGGAAATCGCTTGAGGCCCAACCCTTACTGGTTCTGGCCTGCTTAATGCGTACGAGGCCTTGGGGTGAAGCTTTGAGCGTAGCCATGATGCAGCAGCCCAGATGTTACCAGACGAGAAGAAACATTCTGACACAATTTGCCAATTTTCGCGAAATTGGTACAAATGGGCAATACTGAATTCACTCTCCATTAAAGAGATATCTGCTCGCCTTCAAGACTTCGTACAACAGGGATCTTAAGGCTCAAAACTCCCATCAGGCAATCGATACAGAGAATTTGCCTGCGGTTTTTACTCTGATTGCCTTTAAACAAATAGATGCGAATTCTCAAAGTTGGCTCATTTCCTATAAGGAAATCTTATGTCAGAAGAGAGAAATTTCGTTGCCGTCGAAGATTTAGCTGCGCTCCCTTATGAGAATTATGGCGTTACGCTTTCGCGTTAGGACATTCAAGAGGTGTGGAACCCCCGCGTCGCGCGGGTTCCACACTCAAACCTTAGCCCGTAGGGCCATATCGAATTCTTGAGGACATTCTCGAAAACGCCGAAGAGTCACGGCAGATTTTACAGAAGTTTGATGCGGGTTATGACGTCCAGGGGCATCAGCTTAAGGCGGGAAGCCTTGCCAAGAATAGAATTCAGGTTTAATCCCAGAGCCATTGGGGGAATCAATACGATGATCCGGGCGCTGGCGTTGGAAGTTGCGTGGGGTGGGAGCCAAACGAGTAGTTAGGAGATTTTTGAGAATGATCCTACCGGACGACGTAGGGGCAAATGGCCATTTGCCCCCTACTAACCGTTCAACCAAGGTAATTTTTTCCCTTGGAAATCTCCTTAGCTGCCACGCAGTTGACCTTCGTAGGTAACGAGGATCCAGAGGTTTTCGGCAGCGGCCTTATCAAAATCTGCAGTCGCCGTCAGGTTAAAGCTTGAGGCCGAGGTTCCAGGGGCCAGGGCCAGGGGCAGGTCAGCGAACTGATCCGTGACCTCCTCGAGGTTGCCCTCTGCGTCGGCGGCAAAGACATGCCTGATGACAACGGTGTCCATGTCCACTTCTACATTGGGCGGAAACGCATTGGGCGGCAGGGGCAGGGGCAGGGTGTCAACCTCCAGGTCGTCGTTCTTAAAGGCATGCCACTGGGCGGCAAACTCATGGGCAATGCTGAATAGGCGGCTGCCCTGATAGGCTTTCACCGCATTCAGATTCATGACCTGCTGCCTAAACTGACCGCCATCGGTCTTGCACATGTAGCGCAAGTTGATCACCACATCGCTGATGGTATCGAAATCGATGGCGTTCGTAGACAGGGGCATCTCCAGCAGCCAGCTAGAAACAGCTCCCGTACCTTCAAAGGGCAGGTAGCGATCGTCATTGAAGTTAAGTTCAAACACCCCACTATCATCCACCCCAGTAGACAGCGCAATTTGCTGATTGGCTCGCCAGTCGGCCCGGATAGAGCCGGGGATGGTGCCGTTGGTTTCACCCAGCAAATATTGAACGCCGCCAAGGTCGGGAGCCAGCAGGGTCTGGTGGCCCGTTTGGGTGAGGGTCGCTTTCACCGTCTGGTAAGGGCCAACGACGGCGGGAATCGACAGCGAAACGGCCTTGATGATGCGGAAATAGTGGCCGGGGAAGTCGCGATCAAACAGCAGTTCGTCCAGCTTGAACTGGCATCGTCCCGTCGTTTTGAGATCCAGGAAGGCTAGGGGATCAAGTCGCAGTAGGGAGATCGGTTTGGTAATTTCCAAATAGCGGCTGTCTTGATCCAGGGCGGACTTCTCCAGACGGCCCAAATCCAGCAGCAGGGCTTCCCCGGCCAGCAGCCCCCGGCGGCGGCTATCCCAGTGGCCAAAGCTGATGTAGGTGTCGGTAGCCCCGAACTCGAACTGGTAGGCCCGTTCCGCCTGTTTGGCCAGGTCGTAGGCCAGCTTGTAGGTCTGGAAGTACAGCCCCGATAGACGGCTTGACATCCAGGTGTAAAGTTCCTCATTGGTGAACTTTTGCCGATAAAAAGCCCCCACTTCACGATGTTGCTCGATAGTGCGCTGATGAATCTCTAGCTCGCGCTGGGCGATCTGTATTTGCAGCGCTGCCTCGGCAATCTGTGACTGAATCTGAGTAATTTCGAATACGGCTAGATCACGCTGTTGCTCCCATTCAGCCTTGCGACGTTCGTAACTAGCTTTCATACCGACGATATTTGCACTGTCACTAAGCACTTCTGATACGATCTTTAAAGCTGCGGCTGCCTTGGAAAAGACATCGGCAAAATCATCGCCGCCCGTTTCAACGGTGGCGACCGGACTTCCAAAGGCTCCGGAACCGCCTACTGTAATTTGAGGTATGGCGCTGGAAAAAGATGCCCCAAACTCCATTACCGAAGCAGTCGTCTTGATCACCGTGGAGGAAATGATGAGATTGATTTGGTCACGTTCCTTCTGGGAGAGATTGTCATCAATGCGGGTCTGATACCAGTTGCGGCGGAACTCAGCACTGGCAAGTCCCGTTTCTAAAGCACTGAGAGAGGTTTCGGCAGCGCGAATCTGCATCTGTTTAATATCAGTCGTGAGATCGAGTAATGCTGCCTCATGGGTTTGTTGCAACAGGGCCAGAGCCTCGGCGTCTTTTTTCTCCAGGGCGTCCAGCAGGGCACTGCCCAGGCCCATCACGGTACTGGCCATCTCCTTCGCGGTGTTGAGCATGAAACTGTAGCGATAGTGGGGCACTGGCTGGCTACTGGCACCAACGCCGCTGGCCAGGGCACCCGCCAGACCTCCCCCCGCCACGGCATTGACCAGGGCCGCCGGGTCAATGGGGGGCTGGAACAGGGCCAGACTGCGGAAGACACCATCGATGTTGAGGCTATGGCGAATCTTGTAGAGCCGATCTTCCACCCGATCCCAATAGCCAACGAACTGTTCATTTTCGGGGGTGCAGAAGCGGGTGGAAACCGTGCGATGGGGGTTGAACGGAATCTGCAAGTTGGGCGGAATACCGGGGTCAGTGGCATTGGCCAGGAAGTCGGGCAGGTCGGGGATTTGCGCCCGTGCCAGATCCGCCTGCACATCTTCATAGGTACCCACGGTTTCAAAGGGTCGGGTCTGGCGAATGCGGGGCCGAGGACCCAGCAGATTAAAGGCCAGTACGTACAGCAAAATCGCCTCGTTGATCGACTCACGGGTATCTTGCCGGAAGAGGGTGTCGCCCCAGTCGAGCAAGTTGTCAATGTACTTCATGACCACCGCTTTCTGGTAAGCGTTAATCCGCAAGCGGGCGATGGCATGGGGATCAAAAGGGTCTTCCCGGTAGGCTCGCAGGGCGTTCTGATTGGTGAGAATTTGTACCAGGGTCTCTATCGGCTCACCCCGGAAAGGCCGGAAGCGCCAGTAGCGAGTGTTACCCGGATCCGCCACACCGTTCTTGTCCACTTCTGGAGTAGTGGGATTGAAGATGTAGTGGTACCAGTTCTGGGCCGCCTCAAAGTTCTGGTTGGCGTTGAGCTGGTTGGCAATCAGGAAGGGAATGTGGAAGAAAATTTCCCAGTAGTAAATCCCGTAGGATCCTTCAAAGTCAATGATGTTGCCGTCATTTGGCCCCTGGATGGTGATGTTCGTGGCGTTGTTGCCTGTCAGGGAGTCGAAATCTGGCTCAGGCAAACTCTGGGAGGCGAGGCTCAGCAGTCCATCAATGCCCTCGGCAAACAGGCGATCGCTGAGGCTCTGCACCGCAAAGGTATTTAATCGGGCAAAGTGAAGGGCTGAGGGATTGGCGAGGGCACGGTCAATGGTATACCGCAAGCCTACATCTACGGCGGCGGTGTTGCTGATTCGGGATGGGTTCACGTACTCCAACCGCTGTTCAGCGGTTTGCGGGACAGCGTTATTGCTCCCCGCAACAGTGACTAAAAACTGACTGTCGCCAATATCGAGCACATACCAGCCGGGTTGATTATGCACATCTAACACCGACGTTTCGACTGGATCAATCAGGCGATTGTCATTTACCGAGTCGCGCAGCAGAACGTCACTGTTGCTAGCGTTATCGGCAAAAGCGGTACGAGCATTATCGATATCGGTGGGCAGGGGCAGGAGACCGGCGACCTGTTGAATCCGCTGGCGATCGCCAGGGGCATACCGCTCCAGGGAATAGACCCGATTCTCAGCATAGTTTTCAGCGGACAGGCCGGGGCGGCCTTCCAGACCGATGAAGGGGGTATTGGCGTCAGATAGGCTCAGATCTTCGTAATTTTGACTGTTAGGTCTCAAGAAGAAATTGAAGCGCTGATCCACTGCATTACTGCGGAAGGTCCGAATCAGTCCATCAGTCTCTTGACCAGAGGTTACGGGAACGTCACCATATAGCAACAACAGGCGTTCGCGGGACTGAGACAATACCACCGTTGCAAAGGTGCGCTGGAGTCCTAAATTGGGTTCCCGGTCGGACACTAGCAAGAGTGCATCCTCACTGGAACCGGAGCGATCCAGCGGAATGTGAATCAACCTATCGGTATCGCCATTTTGCTGGAAGAAACGCTCTTGCCCAATGGTGGGTTGCGATCGCGCCTCATTCCACCAGCGAAACTCGCTCATCCAGGGCTGCACCGATGGCACCTGATTGGCATTGTTACCACTGAAGTTGTTGTCGGGATTATTCGTGGCTCCCAATCGTAGCCTTGCGCCCGCCGGTAGGGACGATGTCGCCAAGAAGAAGGTTTCTGATCGGGGGTTGTTATTGGTTGGGTCAGCGGTGTGAACATGCGTTGTGACCCGATAGCCATTGGGGTTACTCTGACTCTGATATTGCAGCACTAGCGCAATATGCCGCCAGACATCGTTTTGCCCCTGGCTGGGTAAGGCAAACGGCTGCATCGACTGGGTCGAATTTCCCAAGGTGAGCTGCAGACGGGGAAGGGCCAACTGCCACTTCGGGGTCTGGGCTTTCACGTCTTTTGTCTGGCTCAGAATAGGCTGCACATTAGTTAGCACCGTTTGGGTATTGCTGAGGGCAGTTGTA
Organism: Synechococcales cyanobacterium; assembly: GCA_035285585.1. Taxonomy (GTDB): domain Bacteria; phylum Cyanobacteriota; class Cyanobacteriia; order CAKZMO01; family CAKZMO01; genus JAYKGU01. The sequence goes on along the minus strand of JAYKGU010000234.1, from coordinate 50,114 downwards.
ATGAACTCATCCACAGCATTGTTAATGGCATCCCTGATCTGCTGCTCCGTTGGGGCGGGTTCATTGCGTTCAGGCGCTTCCAAACGGCCTGCCGCGATCAGGGCTTGCACCGTCCCTGGTGCAGTGAGGTCATAGGCGGCATAGGTCCTGGCATTACTGGCCGCAGTTCGTACAGCAGCGAGAGCTGTGCGAGCTGATTCAGGCACCAAATTGTCAGGGATATTGGTACCAGGAATGGCTGCCAGCACAAGACGGGCGGCAGCGGCAGCGGCAATTGCCTGTTCCCCTACAGTTACTAACGCATTAATCACAGTTACCCCCCGTTGGGCCGGTGCGGCGGCAGGGGGATTTTGTACCAGACTAGAAATTGCTGTCCGCGCTGCGTCTGCACTGGCTACAACCGCCGTTGCCAGTTGGTCACCAGGGGAACTGTCGGTCAAGCGGTCTCCAGCTTGACGGGCTTGAGCGATAGTCGTGCTTGCAACGTCTGGATTAATGGTTTGGAAAGCTTGCGCCAAGGCATTGCGATTAGCTGTTGAGGTGTTGCCCTTGAAGGTTTGTAGTGCGGTGATTGCCTTGTTGACATCTGCTAAGCCATTCTGGCTGTGGTTCACCGTCTGGTAAATTTGGGGTTCCTCGCCAATCGCCTCCACGGGCCGTGCTAGTACCCCCCGCAAGATGTTGCTGCCCGTACCGTATTGGAAAAGTTGGAACGAGCCAGGATCAGCAGGACGATCAACATCTGCAAACATAAACTCCCCAAAGGGATTGACTCGCAGCCAGAAAGATAGGGTCAGTGTTTGTGGGCTAAAGCCGCTGGGAATTTGCCGTACCAGGGTGGCTGCCCCCTCTACCTGAAAGACGCGTAAGTCATCAATGGGTTCAGGTGAGCGAGACTGCGGTGGGCCGCTAAAGGATTCCCGCCAGCGCTGAGCATAGACCCGCTGCCATTTCGGCTGCCGCTGCCGCCATTCATTTAGTTGCACTTCTAACTGGGCGTAGGTTTGGGGCTGTACCCAGGTGCGACTAAAGTTGTAGTAGGTGTACTTGATGATGGGTTTAGAAACGGGACGATTGACCTGTTGAATCACCCCATGTTTGTCATTAATGACGTGGGTTTGGATGTTAATAAATCCGCCATCCAGCTCGTTATAGGTATCCGCAGGAAAGAGCGTTCGTCGCTTGCGAAAACTGATAATTTCGTAGCTGTAGTTGCTCCAATTTCCCGCAGGCGCAATTGGTGACACAGCATTACTATCCAGTGTAATAGTTTGACTACCGGATACAACTCGTGTGAACGGAACCAGGAAAATGAAATACCTTTCTGAAAAAGTGTAGTTGACTCGGTAAGTTAAACTGAGAACGCTATTGCCCCCATCATCCACAGTGGGGAAATTAAGTTTATCTCTATCAGCAATTGTTTCACCCTGTCGCCTCAGTTGTACAAGCTGATTAAACCTTTCGCGTAAGGTTCTATTTTCAGCACTGTTAATATCCGTATCCGTGATAATGACATCACTATTTACGGTATCGAGACGGTTATCGTTGACGTCGGTATTGCTTTGTAATTCGATAAAGTTACCCAGTTGATCGTAGGGGCGATCGTAAGTGCCGCTGGAGTTTCTACTTCTATTAATCCAGATGCGATCTTCCGTGACAAAGTTTTCCTGGAGTTCGGCCCAGAACAGAAACAGCTTGTTAAAGGCCACCACGGGGGAGACAAACTTGGCATTAATAGAAACATCAATCTTTTCCCAGGGTTTCCACTCCGCCACCTCGCCTTTTTGGACGCGCGATCGCAAATAATATTCCTGGGTCGCTTCATTCCGGCCCACCAGATACAGGGTGGCATCCCGCTCGGCGGAACCGTCGAGATTCAACTCAGGGGTATCCAGGTAGCTGCCGACGATGGTCAGGTTGGCAACTTCGGCAAAGCGGTCGAGGTAGCGGGTATAGGCCGCCGCTACGGTGTCTTTGTTGACATCGCTTTGTTGCAGTTCGCTCTCCAGGTCGGCAAAGAGGGGCGTTTTGGTGTCCCGCAGTTCCGGCTCGATGTAGTTTTCGGGATAGAGGAACACCTTGCGGTTGGCCTCCCAGACCCGATAGTTCTTCATCCACAGCCATTCATTCTGGGGAATGCGATTGGGGTCAACCCCCCGTTCCAGGTTCATCAGGCACCGCTGCACATACAGTTGCAGGGCGGCGATCGCTTGCACAATCCGGGAAGTTTGTACGGCACTACTGGTCTGTACGTCAATCAGCAAGTATTCATAAAGCAAATCAGGGCTTTTACGCCCGCTGATGCGATCGCCCAGGGACTCCAGGGCATAGGCTGTGAGGCTATCCCGTTGCTGAGTGGCGAGGCGATCGTGAATGGGAGTCCATACTTGAGGCCACTGGTCTTCGGTGTAGCGAGCCCGCAGCAGATTTTGCAGGGTCACCGCCTGACGGCGATAAGCGGCAAAGTCGGCATTGGGCAGTTTGGCCAGTTCCAGCAGAGAGGCCGCATCCGTTCCCAATGCAGTCAGGAAGCGGAAGCCCTGGTGCAGCTGGTCGAGCACCGCCAGGGTAGTGTAGTCTGCCGGGTCGTTAATGCCCAGCCCGGTCGCCAGGGTGCGAATTTCGCTGGCAGGCCAGCCGGTCAGAGCGGCGATCGCTTCTGCCGTCTCAGTTTTGACCTGAATCAGCTCCAGCAGGCGGTTGCCGGGGTCACGCAGGCGGGTTTTAAGCTGCCCAAACCGATACAGGCGCTCCAGATCGGCAAATTGGGGCGTCAGCAGCCTGTCATCGGCCAGACCAAAGATGGCAGGCGTCTCCAGTAAGGTCTCCAGTTCCTCCGTCGTCAGGTCAAACTGGCTGAGGAAGAACAGGATTTTATAGAGCCGATCCAGGTCTGCCAGCAAGTCTTTCACCGAGTCAGACTGACGCTCCACAACCCGGCTCACGGCCATCTCATTCAGTACCCGCAACAGGGCAGCAGATTTCAACTGGCTGTTGCCATAAAAGTTGCCCTCGGTACGGTCAAAGATGGCCTCCAGGCGATCCGCACTGGTATCCAGCAGCGTCGCCAGGGCATTGGTCAGGCTGGTGTCAAGGTCACGGTGTAGCCCCCGGAGTCGATCGGTCACAGCCTCTGTGATGCTCGATGCCAGCGCTGCCAGCGCCTCTCTGTCGGCCTGATCGGCCAGGGAGTCGTATCCCAGGGCCGTGAGAATGACCTGCCGGTTATCGTACTGGTCAAACCTGGGCGAAAGCACGGCCAGGGTGATCTGCAACCCCTCACCATCGGAAATGGGCAGCGTCAGAGTCACTTCCTCGGCCTGGGCCTCGCCATCCGTGGGCCTGAGCAGGTCGTCATAGACGGCTCGGGCAACACCTTCGCTGATGATGGGATCCTGAGACACCAGGGTGGTCGGGCTGAGCAGGATGGGCTGCACCTGGGCCAGCACATCGGTGGCGATATCCACCAGGCTGCCATCGTTGTAGGGGGGAGCGATGCGGCGATCGGGCTGGTTGGCCACCAGGAACTCATATTCCGTCAGGTCAATGCCAGACTCCTGCATCCAGGTCACCCGCTCCCGCAGTTGGGCAATATCGACCAGGGTCAGGTTGGCCAATGGGTTTAACCCCACCTCTTGCTGGAGTCGGGCCATCAGTATCAGCACATCGGGAACGGACAGATCCAGTACCTGGGTCAGCAGGGCCAGGCGGTAGAGCTGGGTAAGGGTATCGCCGTCCAGATCGACCGCCTCCAGTTCGGTCACATTCTCCACCCCAGCCACAGCAGCAACCATTCGGTTCAAATCGGCCTGGGACACCCGGAATGCGGCCATCAGCCGACTGCGAATGGCTCGCTGGTCGGGGTCGGTGCTGCTGACTTGCCAGCGTCGAGGCTCACTGGGGAAGTAGTTCCAGCGGTTGCTGTCGGCGGTGCCTCGGGGGTTAAACAGGGTATCGAACAGGGTGAGGTCGTCCCCATTGCCGAAATAGCGCAGGCTTGACCACAGGACGGCCAGACGCTCGAGGGGCAGATCGGTGTCGCGCTGGAGGGTGACAATGGCCGCCAGGTCTGGCCAGGAAAGGGTAGCGGCCATGCCCCGATAGGAGGGGCGTTCGGTCAAACGCAGCGGCTGGACGGCTGGACTGTCTGCAGGAAGAGACTGGGTTTCCCAATGGAACAGCAAGTGTTGCCGTAGCGCAGCATCGACGGTGGAAATATCATGCCGGGTTTGCCAGAGGTCGTCCCGGAGGCGCACCGCTTCCCAAATCCGCACTTCTTTGATCTGCCCGTCTAGCCAGTCGTCCTCTGTTTGAATAGCCGTGGTCAGGGGCGTTGGGGGAGGAGCCGGTTGCTGGTAGTGCAGGGGCACCAGGCGCAGTTTTTCAACGATGACCAATCCCGCCGTGTTGGTGGTCTCAAGCACCACCTGGGGAGTGCCGGAGGCCAGCTCAAACACCCCCAGCTCAATGGGACGGTCGCCGCCCCCCTGGCGTAAATCCAGGGTCAGGGAAGTGGTGCCAGCCCCATGGGTAACGGTGACGGGAACGTTGTTGGCCTGGGCGGGAGCGAGGGGATTGTCTGTCGGGTAGTGCAAGAACAGACGGTAGGTTCCGCTGGGCTGACTGATGGGGAAGGTCAGGGACTTGGCCCCCTTGAGTTTGCCTCGGTCGTGCAGATAACCGGCAGCGGTGGTGTGCCAGTTGCCCGTTTTCTGGACAGCGGTGGCGGTAGCGGGGATATCCGTGGCGGCAGGTTCAATCCTGGGGGTGAAGGCGATGCCGCCGATGGCGATGGGGGCGATCGCCCCACCCAGTTGTGCCCCCGGTAGAGAACCGATCATCTGTCCATCCAGCAGGGCACAGAAGCCGTTGTCCTGCACATCGGCTCGCCCATTCAGAACGAGGACGGCATGGTGCCAGCGGCGCGCACGGACCCGGTCGGTGGTGATACTGTTGTCCCAAGCACTGACTTCTACAGAGCGGTTGTAACCCCTGAAGATGAGAACCCCGGCCTCCAGGGTGATGCTCAGCCCCTGGTCGGCGTCACCCTCGCGATAGATAACCTGAGAGCGGGTCAGCAGGGGATTTTCACTGCGGAACCAGACTTCAATAGTGCGCTGCTGGCGGTTCGGGCCGACCGTCGCGTTAAAGGGTGGGATGGGCAGTTCGCCGGGTAGGGCCGTGGAGTCGCTGAGGGTGAGGACTGACTGACCCGGATCCAGGAAGCCCGGTTCTCGCTGCACCAGGGTAACCACATCGGGGCGACGGCTGCTCTCCAATCCTCCCAAGCGGAAGGGACGGTTTCCTGCCGAGCGGTCAGGGGTGAACCGTCCGGCCTGGAGGGTCACCAGGGGCCAGTAGCCAATCAGGGCGGGTTGCCGAACTGGGTCTGCCAGGGGACGGTGCATCTCAGCCCGCAATTCGGCCTCACTGCGGGCGGTAGACCACAGCCGCACCTCCTGCATCAGCCCCCGGAAAAACGCCACCGGGCCAGCGCCATTGCCCCAGCCCAGTTTCAACACCGGGCCACCGTTGCGGGGGGAAGCGGGTTGGGTGATGGTGGCGACCGTTTCCCCATTCACCCAGAGGCGGAGGGTGGTTTCGTCGGCATCTGCCACGGTGACGGCCACATGGATAAATTGGTTCACCGGGAAGGAATTGGGCGCAACCAGGGATGCCAGGCGATCGCTGTCAGCGTCAGCGGCAGGGCGGTAGTAGAACGTCAGTTGCCCGTTCTGGTTAACCCGCAGCTCGAAGTCCGTTTCCCAGTCATCGGAGGTCTGCTGTCCCCGCCAGAGAATCGGCGTCTCCTGGCGCGGACGGCTCTCACCCTGCACTTGCAGGTTATTGATCCAGGCTTCGATGGTGAAGCTGTCAGGGCTGGGGGTAAAGCCCTCCAGAGCCAGGAACTGCCGCTCACCGTCAAAGTTGAGCGCCGTCTGGAGCAGGGGGGTGCGCCAGATGGGGTGGGTGTCGATGGTCTGCCAGAGAGGGGGCTGGAGGGTCAGGGTACTGCGGAGGAGCAGGTAATAGTCGCCCCGGCCTATCTGGGCCGGAATCCGCACCTCATGGGCGTCGTCAAAAATCCAGTAGGCCAGTAGACCCGGTTCATTGCCGACCAGCCGTTGCAGGCGGGGGGCGGTGATGGCCTCCGAGGGGCGAATTCCCTGCCAGAGACTCACCTCTCCGATCCTGCCGGGGAAGAAGTGATCCACTCCTTGCTGCATATCGGCGTCCCAGGTCTGCCAGCGCCCCAGATAAGCCATGGCATCGCTGGGCAGGGTCAGGGTTGCGGTACCCGACGCAATGACGGTACCGTCCTGCCAGATCTGAACGGTATGGGTGCCAGCATCGTAGTGCCAGACCAGGTAGTGCCACTGGTCGTCCAGGGCGGTGTCAGCTTGAACCACCAAGTCGGCCAGTTGCAGGGTTGGACGGCGATCGCCCACTCCCAAACAAAGGCCATTGGCCTGAGTCTGCCCAATACTGCTGCCCAGCACGGCTCCCCTATCGGCGGTGGAGGACAGCCTCAACCAGACGGCCACCACAAACCCCTCCTCCAAAGAGAATTGAGCCAGATCTCCCAGGAAGATGTGATCGTCCCGGCCATCCAGCACCAGGGCTGACAGGGCGGTGGCGATGGGCGGCGGCGGCGCTTGCCACTTTTCGGCGGTATTTTCCAGACCAGCAATCAATTGGGCGGCAGGCCAGGCTTCCGTCTGGTCATACAGTACGGCTCCGGGGGCTTCTTCAATGGGCCAATACGCCAGCAAACCCGGCTCTCGTCCGCTGAGGGGGTGCAGGCGAGTAGCTGCGATCGCCTCGACCGGTCGAGCCAGGTTCCACAGCTCTACCTGGGCCAGGTGTCCCTGGAAATAGCGGTCGGGCTGGAGGTCGGCATCGGTGCCCAGCCACAGGGGAGTGCCCTGGTCAGGGGGGAGCGTGGCAGGGCGAGCTTCTCCCACCGCTACGCCATCGTGGACAATTTGCAGATGGGTGCCGTCATTCACGAGGGCAACCTGGTGCCAGATCTCTGGGGTGACAAAAAAGGCTTCTTCCCAGGCGCGAGTTCCTGCTTCCTGCCACTCCATCTGGAAGCAGCCGTCTACCACCGATGCCTGGAAGCGATTAGCCTGACTGACCAAAACCTGGGTGCCATCAGTTTGGGCACAGCGGTACCAGAAGGCCAGCGTCCAGGCGGTTGATCCAGCGAGGGTGGGGTTACCCAAATCCAGATAGTCGTTGTAGCCGTCCAGGGCCAGTACCTGGGTATGCAAAGCAATGGGGGGCTGGGCCGGGGCGAACTGGATGGTCTCAGCGGTGCCCAGCAGGTTGCGGTGATGGCGGCGGGGGCTGCGATCGCGCACGGTCCAGCGCTGGGCCTCATCAAATCGCCAGAGGGCACTCAGGCCAGGGGTATCGGCTGCCAAACGGAGAGGGCTGGCTGATTGCAGGGCGATGTCCGTCAGCGCAACTGCCCAAATCCGCAGTTCGTCTATCTGGCCAATCAGGGCTGCATCTTCCCAAGAGCCTGCTGCCGTCGCCAGCCGCCAGTGGGCCACGTACAGGTGCCGTTGGGCGGTCAGGGGGGGGAGGGCCATCAGGGTAGTCGCACTGGCGGTGCCATCCAGCCAAAGGCTGAGGACTCCTTGCTGATAGCGCAGGGCGACCTGGTGCCACTGGTTGGGGCTGAGGCTGAGGTCAGAGGCGGTTAGATTCTGGCCCTGGATTTGCACCTGGGGCGTGCCGTTGACGATGGTTAGGGCGAAAATTTCTGGGGAAGCCGGATCGATCGGGCCACGGGTGCCCAGGATCGGTTGTGAGCCAGCCAGGTCGGGTAGGCGGACCCAGCCCTCCAGGGTAAAGTCTCCATCTGTGATTCCCAGGTCGGGCAGGGTGGGCAGCACGGCATAGCTCTGGTCAAACTGCCACAGCCGCCCTGGAATGCGCTGCCACTGAGGCCTTGCTAACAAGCGCGTATAGAGCTGGGCTGGGGCAGCCCCGTCCCCGTTATCCAACTCGGTGCCGCTACCGGCTTCAATCGGCAGGGAGGTGACCCGGCTGAGGCTCAAATCTACCGCAGGCCCCCGTGCGTCAAGAGAGTAAAGCTGTGACCGCCGCACATCGGCCAGCGACTGGATGGTGGACCACAGATCCATCTGGCGGATCTCTCCAGCAAAGGCTTGGTAGTCGGCCAGGGCATCGGCCTCACCCCGACGCATGCCGATGTAGGGATTGCGGGTGGCCAGGGTATCAGGCAGATGGATAATCTCGGTGGTGACCAGAGGGCGATCGTCAAACGCCAGTTGCAGAGTGGCCGTGTTTGCCTCGATTTGCCAGGTGGCAAACAGGTAGTGCCAGCGGGGGGAAGTATGGGCCAGGTTGCTGAGGTCAATCTGGATTCCCGTGGCGACATCATCCAGCCAGAAGCGCAGCTGGGTATTGAGCAAATCCAGCACAAAGAAGGGGGTCGCATCGTTCCCAGATGCATCTAGCAGAATTTGCGGGCCGCTGTCTTCGCTGACGGTAAACCGTAGCCAAAGCCCCAGACTGCCGCTGGGCCAGGGTAGGGGTTCAGGCAAGCCAATGAACTGGTCGGTCCCATTGAGCTGAACGGCGTAATCAAGGAGAATCCAGAAGCGATCGCCCGCTGCTATCTCACCCGCTGCTATCTCGCCTGCTGGGGCAGCTCCAATCTCCGGAACGCGCATCAGCGTAAAGGTGCTGGGAAACCCGTCCGTCGGAGGAGTGGCCGTGTTGCGAAGCTGGGTGCCCCGGCCCGTATCGATGGGCAAATCGAGGATTAAACCAGTCGTGGGTTCCTGGGTGATTTCCGTAAGAGCCGTCAGTTCCGCTTCCGTCAGCACCCGATCCCAGACCTGTAGCTGGCGGAGTTCGCCCCGGAAGGGGTTGTTTGCCACAACCTGGTAAGTGCCGCGATTTTTACCGAAAAAGAGGGATAGAAACTCTGGCACTCGACCTGACAAACTCGCTCTCCCCTCCTGTTCCAGGGGAGCGACCCGATCGGCATCCAGGTAGAGCTGCCCGACCACGCTAGGCTCCTGGGGGTTGTACTGCCAGGTGCAGCGAATGAGATGCCAGTGCTGGTCAAAATCATCGGCCAGATTCTCCAGAGGAATGGTTGCAATCAGGTTAATGTCTTCTACTTCCTCAATGCGGAATCGCAGGGCAATCGATCGCGGCGATCGCCGATAGACCTCCAGCACAAAGTATTTGTCCTCTCTGTTATTTGCCCCTGTGTCGTTGGAGGCATCCAGAATCACCTGTTCCCGGTTTGGGTCAAACTTAACCCAGAGGGCAATCGTGCCTTGCTGACCGGGGACATAGGGGGCAAAGTCGATGTAGTCACCCTGGTTTTGGCTCAGGACGTTATCAGGCCGATTGATCTGATTGTTGCCCCTGAAGACAATAGCCCAATCTGCCTCCACCCACTGCGGCGTAGTTTGGGGAATGGGCAAAGCTTTGGCAAAGGCGATCGTGGGAGATAGCCCTGGGGCATTCAGGCGGGTTCCAGTGGTTTCATCCAGCGGCAGGTAGACCAGCAAGCCGGGTTCGTCGCCATGAAGGTCAGCCCGTCTGGCAGCTTGCAGGGTGTAGAGCGCGCGCACATGATCCCACAGGCGCAACTGATGCAGTCGTCCCGTCATCGGACTTTCTGAGCTTTTGGCCAGCCCCACGGAGGTCGTAGCCAGGGGCGGCAGGCCACTGCCAGCGGCCTGGGCAAAGACCAGGCTATCTCCCAGGGACAAACTTAATACGGTGGTTGTTGACACATCCCAAGTGGCCACGATGGACTGCACCGTGTCATCCAGGGCGAGGGGCAAGGGTGCCAAATTCAGCTCTGCAATAGCGGTTTCCCCAGCGCCATTGGTGACGGCAAAGCGCAGGGTCTGGTCGGCGGCCAAACTCAGGCGGAAGCTGGCGGTGGGGGTAGAGGCATCCAGGAAAGTCTGGGGTTGATTACGGTTGAACTGACCCCAAATCTCCAGGGTGCCCTGGGGAGGAATGGCCAGGGTGGGTAGTTCAATCACTTCTAGGACAGCAGCGTCCTGGTTCAGGCTCAGGCCCCACTCCTGCCGGGGAAAGGCCGTTTCCACTGCTACCCAGGCAGCCGCTGGCAGGGGATCGGTGAGGCTATCGAGTTGAGCCGTATGACCGGCAACGGCATCAATCCATCGCTGGGCCGGATCGCCATCAAATACCCAGTAACCTTGAAGTCCAGCTTCAGTACCGCTCAGCCGCCGCTGGGCCTGGGTGGCGATCGCCCCCTCCGTGTGTGCCAGGTTCCAGATCCGCAGCTCGCTGAGATGACCCCGGAAACCCTCTCCAAGGACCAGTTGCACGGTCTCGATGAGGGCCGAACTATTGGGCTGGGTGCCTTGCTCCTCCCCATCAATGAATAGGGTTTGGGTGGCAGGAGGCTCTGGGTCAAAGCGCCAGGCGATGTGATGCCATTGCCCTGCCTCCAGGGGGACGGCGGCAGTGAGGGACTGACTTCCCAACTGAGCTTGCAGAATGCCCGTGGCAGGTTCCAGGGTCAGGGCAATTTGGGGGCCGCCCCGAAGCAGAGCCATGGCCGACTCTACGACAGGCTCAGCCACCGCTGGATCGATTGCGGGTGACTCAGAAGAATCTACCTTAACCCATAACTCCAGGGTGAAGGCGCTGTTGACCAGCCCCAGGGTGGCGGTATCTGGCAGCCACAGGCTACCCCCATTCAGGGTCAAAGCCGTGTCGGGGTAGATGGGCGGTAGGGGTGTATCTGCCCACTTTGGGGGGACCGGGTCTGGCCCTACGACCAGATGCCCGTCCTGAGCCTGAGGTGTCTGGTCGTAGATTACCGGGGTCAGCAGCGTGGGGTCGTCGGAGGAAGGGGCGTAGCGCAGGCCAGCATGGTTGCCCACAGGGGCACCATAGCCCTCCATCAGGGGCAAATAGCACAGCAAATCGGGGCTGGGGGCTGGGGGAATGTGGCGGGGGTGGCGGTCAGCCAGGGGGCTGGTGATAGTGGTTGCGGATAAGGCCACCCGCCAGAGCCGCAGGTCAGTGAGCTGACCGGCTAGATAGTGGGCGCTGCCCAGGCTCTCCCCATCATGAAAGCGGGTCATCACCTCCGGCGTCAGACCCCCCAGGTGCATTGGCCCCACCTGATCCAGGCGGAAGCCCGTTGGGGTTTCTGCTGCCAGGGTGCCGTTGACATAAAGGCCATAGTAGACGCCTTCAGTGGAGGTAATCTCGTCATAAACCCAGGTGATCTGGTTCCACTGCTGGGATGGAAAATTATTTGACACCAGCGTTTCCTGGCTGATCGGGGTGCCGTCGAAGTGATAGCACCAGGCATGGGCATACAGGCTGCCCTCAAACAGGTACAGGCTCAGTCCAGTTTCAGCGTCCCCCTGGGTAAGGAGCACCTGCTTGCGATCGCGACGGGTCGCCTCCTCAGCCCAGACCCACAGTTCCAGGGTGAGCTGCTCGTGGTGCCCCAGCCCCGCCACCTGGCCCTTCGCCTGAGCGTTAACCACCGTGACGACATAGTGTTGGGCATCGAATTGCAAGACCCGATCCGACTGAGCCAGGGGAGCGGGCAGCAGCACCTCCGGGTAGGTCCGGGCCTGAGGCTGGTAGATTGCCAGAATGCCCCCCGCCGTCAGGGCTGCGTGGCTGAAGCTGAGATCTGGCAGTAGGCCGTCTGTGGCCAGGGTATCCAGCCGCCAGTAGCCAATCAGTCCGGCTTCCGCCCCGGTTAACTGCTGGTGAAGGGTTTGCTGAAGTTCGGTCTGACTGCGGGAAATGCGCCAGATACGCACCTCCTGCAGGGTGCCTTGCAGATAGGTGCGATCGCCAAAGCCGCGCCCCAGGTACAGATCTCCTCCCTGGCTGGGGAAGGCCGGTGGAATGGCGTCGCGATCGCCCAGCGAGGGTCTCGGTGTCCAGGTTCCCTGGATCTCACTGTGGGCAGCACCATTGACGAAAAAGCTGGCTTTGACCTGTCGGTCACTCTGGGGTGCGGTTGCTGGCAGTAGCTCCACAACCACCGCTAGATGAACCCCTGCTTCGACCTCCGTTTGGGCAATGAAATCGGAGCGCAGTTCGGTCGTGATATTGGCACTCTGCAACACCGACCGCCAGTTGTCCCCATCCGGCTCCAGCGACCAGCCAATCTGCAACGAGTCATTCTGCAACCCGTCACGGGCTGCGTTACCCAGGGTGATCAGTCCCTGGGCACCGGTTCCCGTGATCCGGACCCTGGCCTCCAGGGTAAAGGTGTGCAAATCCACCGCAGGGAAAGCATCGGTAGCCAGGTAATCGTCACGTCCGTTGAAGCGCAGGGCGGTGTCGGCAATGGCGGTGGGCAGGGGCGTCAGCACCAGATCTCGCTGAATCCAGCGGGGGAGGGCACTGTGGCTAACCCCTCCGAGATAACCGGGATGGGCATTGCCGACCCTGTAGTCTGTCAAGATGCCATCGGGACGGTCGACCAGCGGCCAGTAGGCCAGTAGCCCATTTTCGGTGCCCCGCAAACGGGTCAGGCGATCGCGCTGTAACTCTGCCCCAGAGCGAATCCGATTCCACAGGCGCACCTCGCTGAGGCTGCCCGCTAGAAAGTCCTGGTTGTGATAAGTTCCCAGGTACAGGATGGCAGTGGCCGGGTCGGTAGAGGAGCCGTCGAGGGGAATGGAAACCTTTAGCGACCAGGTCGTATCCAGGACACCGTTAATGTAGAAGCGGGTGTGATAGTGGCCAGCCACGCCGGTAGAAGGCTCATTCACCGTCACGGCAATGTGGGTAAAGCGCTGCAGGGGCACCTGTCCAGCACTGGTGAGGTTGATTCCGGGGGCATTGGGGGGCAGGCTGCCATCGCTGGTGCGAGGGGGCAGATTTCCCCGGTCGTCAATGGCACGGTCGCCACTATCTGCAAGGGTAGCCTGGGGATCGCCCTCAAAGTAGCTGTAGAAGCTCAACCGCCCGGTGGGGGTGATCCACAGCAAATATTGAGCTGGGGAACCGTCCGGATCCCCTTGGGCGATGATGGGGTGATGGCCGACGCTGTCCAGCCAGACCCAGGCTTCCAGGGTGAGGGCCGGTTCGGTCGTGGTGCTACCGTCTGTCAGGCGCAAGTCACCCGTATTGGGGATCTCTACAAAGTCGTTGATGCCATCAAACTGAAGTACGGCTTCGGCGGGGTAGGCAGGGGTGAGCGATCGCAACGCCCAGTCCAGGTCGGCAAAGCTCCATTCCAGCTTTCGGGCCAGCTTAAGAAACCGGTAGATGCGGTCTAGTTTGGGCAGGGTAAGGTTAACCAGCCGATCGTAGGACTTGCCCGTGGTCGGGTCGGTGGTGGCTTCGATGGTGAGGGCTCCCTGACCGTCGCCGGTCGCGTTGATGAAGCTAAGGCGCAACAGTCCCACCTGCACCTCTGCCTCACTCAAGTCCAGATACAGCAGTTTGTCTAGCTCTGGGCGGGTCAGCCCGGTCTGCTCTAAAAAGACCGCTACATCCTCCAGGCTGCCTTGCCCCGTGGCCAGCACATCGTCGACCCCATAGCGGCGGTTGAGGGCGGCTTCGGTGGTCACTTCCTGCCCCAGTAACGTGGCCTCTTGTGGCGAGAGTTCCAGAATTTCCTGCGCAATGGCGGGTTTGCGCACCCCAAATAGCCGATAGATATTTTCGAGTCGCAGCTTTAGCTGTTCCAAGTAAAGGCGAATTTCCGCCAGAGGCAAGTGGAAGGGGAGCGACTGAGGAAACTCGGCCTCGGCCAGCAGGGCGTATGGATCGGGAGACTGGGCCGTACGCACCACGTCCTCTAGGACCTCATTGACCAGGTTGATGTAGGGCACCAGATCAAAGGTGTTTTCACAGCTCAGGGGTAGGCGAAAAATGCGAGGTTGCCGGTCTACCAGGCGATGGCCGCTCAATCTGCCCGTGTCGTCCTGGATCTGATCCTGGGGGATGTGGGTTTCGATGAACCGCAGCAAGTCCACAAAATAGGCCGCTGGCCCAAAGATCGAACGGCAATGGTCGCACTCAATAAAATCAAGGCTGCCAAATAATCGGTCATAGCCCGGAATCAGCCCCTGGTGATCCAAAAAGGTATCGGGCACCGTGTTGAACAGCGTGGCCTGGGTATAGGGGGAGCCGACCGTATCTTTGAGGTTTACCCAAAGCAAAGTGGTGAGTTCTTGAATGCGCTGGGCTTCCCGGTAGGCGCGACGGGCCTGGCGCGAGTCGCCCCCAAAGGCATCATCGGCAAACCGGTCAACAAAGGCGGTTTCAGATAGAGCCAGAATTTGACCAACGGTGCTGAAATCGGGGTGAGTTTCCTGGAAAGCTTTGAGGGATTCAAGGGCGGGCAGAAGTTTGAGCGTGGACATGGGGCTAAGCCAATAACGAAAGAAACAGAGAGAAACAAGCAGATTGGGCAAGGCGGGACGGAGACCCTGCCCTGGTGGGGGCGTTATATGGTATTTCGGCGAGTTTGACTGGTAGAAGCTTGATCAACCTGGGGCGCATCATCGACAGCGCTGTCCTCTGCCGCATCCAGACCATCGACGTTGTCAGCGTCTTCACTGGATGCTTCAGATTCGCTGGCGTCACTGCCGCTCCCGGCAAGGACATCGGAGTCTTCATCACCACTCAAGTCTGAGCCGACTGGAGAGTTGTCATCCAATACCCGTCCTAGATTGGGACTGTCGGCAACGCGAGGCGTTACGGAGTTCAGTTGTGAACGGTCAAAGTCGCGAATGTCCTGGCTGAGAGCCTCCCGTTCTTTAATCTTCATCAGCACCACCAGGGCGACTAAGATGGCCGCCGCCAACAAGATCGCTGTTTTGAAATCCACATCAACCCCCAGGGTGGTAGGGCCACTGGAAACAGCATTGGATCTGGCCCGTGTTGCGGGCGGGTTGGCGGGAGCGGGGGGCGGGGTTGGCGGGGGCGGAGGTGGGGAACTATTGCCGCCACCATTACCGCCACTATTGCCGCCACCATTGCCGCCACTGGGGGGGCTGGCGACAGCGGTGGCTGGACTGTTTCCAGAAGGATCTTCCGCAGGAGCGGCAGGGGGTGGGGCGGCTGGTCTGGTTGGAAGGGCTGGGGGAGCTGGAGTGAGAAGCAGCAGGGGGCGCTTTGCTCCCGCCTGGGGACGGAGGCGGGGTGGGTCTGGTAGAGCACCGACCAGCTTTCTGACCATGCTGCTGGAAATCTGTATCTTCGATTGGGTCTCCAGAACTTGCAGTGCTGCGGCCTTGGTCGGCAGCAGGGGGAGCCTGGTCGTGCGGCTTAACTGTTGGAAAAAGGCGAAGGTACCCTGACTGAAAGGGGGATTGTTAAGTACCGACGCACGCTGTCCGTTCTGGTCAACGTAGCGCACCGGATTGCCCTTCACAAAGGCATACAGGTTAGCGCCATCCACGGCTCCCGCTGGGTCGGGACTGAGCCAGCGCCCCATCCAGGGAGCATAGTAGCGATCGCCATAATAGTAGAGCTGAGTACTGGCGTCCCGTTCTCGTCCTGAGTAGCGGTAGCGTTTGCGAGACACTTCCTGCTGGCTACGACCCGCCACGATGGCTGTGCCGCCATAGGGAAAATATTCCTCATAGGTCAAAATCTGCCCTTCCCCATCCAGCTCCAGGGTGGCCGACGATTGGTGGTTACCCAGTTGATAGCGGGTCTGGCGCGCTGGAATGTTGCGGCTTTCGGGCCGTTGCGTCCAGCGGTGCAGGCTGGCAACGCGCGACTGCCCATCGGATACCTGCACCGTCGTGTAGGCTTCCTGCACCTGCTCATTCCGCCGTACCCGGTGAACCTCAAAGTCCCCAAAATATAGGGTTTCTTCTATTACCCGCGCCCCATTGACGCGGCGTTCGAAGACTTTGCGGACGCGCTGACCGCTCGCATCATAGTTGTAATATTCTCGGTCGTCGGGGGCGTCGTTGCGCCGCACCACCTCCACCTGGGCCAGTTGGTTCAGGCTGTTCCAGGTCAGCTCTGGCAGGTGCGGCAGGCGAGTCACATTGCCGTTGGCGTCATAGCTCTGGCCGATGCGGGCCGCCTCCAGCCCGCCCCGGTTGGAGGCTTCTGCAATGGCGATATTGCGGGTGAACCGGCGATGGACGGCAGTGTGGACGATTTGGGTCAGGTTACTGGCGTCATCGTAGGTAAAGCGGCGGGTATAGGCGGCCAGCGCTTCGGGATTGCGGGTGCTGGGGGGTAGCGGCAACAACATGTCCCCAGTGGGCTGAATGGCATCGTCAGGGCGATACAGCCCCCGATGTTCGCGCCCAGCGGCAACGGTGAGCCGGTAAAGGGCGTCGTAGGTGTAATCCACCTGGGGCAGGACAACCTGGTTATTTTGAAAGAGAATACGGCTGGTGCGATCGCGAATCCGGGTAACGTTGCCCACCGGGTCGTAGGTGTACTGCAAATCTTGCAACATGCGCCCATCGGCCTGCCGACGGGTGTTGAGCAGAGACAGGTTAAACGTCAGGGGGTCATAGGCGTAGGTGGTTTCGACCCCATTGCCAGAGCGCAGCCGTACTCTCTGGTCACGGGCGTTATAGGCCAGGTCAACTACAATGGCCTCCTCAGCCCGACCCGGTTCGACGTGGGTGACCGAGCGCAGCCGTCCTGAAGGGTGATAGGCATAGCGCACCCGGCGATTGTCGGGGTGAGTGATTTCGACCAGTCGGCTGCGGGCATCAAAGCGACGCTGGCTCTGCCAAATTTCGTTGACAGTGGCTTCCTGGCCCCTCCAGTTTGCCACCTGGTCGTAGCGCTGACGCAGGCGGCGACGGGTGTTCAGGGGGTTGCCATTGAAATCGTAGCGGTCAATCTCCAGGACCCCGGCCCCGTCGGAGTGAACCTTAATCCGTCCGCGCAAGTTGTTATTGGCAGAAGCGGTAGCCGTTTCGCCATACTCGATGGCTTCGAGCTGGTGATTCAGCCCGTTGCCCGTCACCCAGAGGGCAATGGGCCGCGACAGGGCATCGTAGTGAGTGGCATGGTGAAAGCCCCGCCCATCCCAACGGTGAATCTCATCGCCGCCCGCATTTACCACCGTCCAGCGCTGGCCAATATCCCCGCCGATCTGATAAATCACCCGGCCTGCCATGTCATGGCGCATTTCCAGGGTGGCGGGTCCCTCCCTGGCACTCTGGCGGGGATCTCGCAATTGCAGAACATTGCCGGAAATATCCAGCTTTTGATAGGTTGTCAGGATCTGGGTTGGGGTTAGCTGTTGGCGGTACAGAAACGGGCGTCCCCAGCCGTCCAGGGCTTGCTCCTGGGGCGTGTTAGCGTGTGCCTCCGCCTTGTTCAACGCATCTTGTTCTTCCGTCGATAGCTGGCCACGGGGAATTTGGAAGTAGGGCGATTGGCGAATTGTATCGTTGGCATCAAACTCGCGCACCTGCCACGCCTGGTACTCGTTGCGATTGAGAAAGCCCTTGGGTAAATCGGTTTGAACGACCCGCCCCAGGGGATCGTAGTGCCGCACCGCTGTTACCCCATACTCCGTCAGCAGGCGCTCTGGCTGATAGGTCGGCACCGCACTGTAGAACGGCTCATACTGCTTCACGACCTGACCTTTGTTGTTGTAAACGGTGCGTCCAGAGGTGAGCCAGCGATCGCGCGTTTCCTGCTCCTCTACGGCACCATCAGGCTGTACCACCAGCGCTGGCCCTGCTTCCACCCATTGCTTAGTCTGGAGCGATCGCCCCAGGCCGTCAGAGTAGTCAATTTGCACCTGCACCGGACTGACCTCGCCCGGCTCCAGATCAGAAACAAAGCGATCGCGCTGGATCTGCACGGCATAGACGGGCTGCTGCTGGGTCTCCCAGGCCAGCAGGTCGTAGAACACATAGCTGCTAGCGCCCTGCAGGTAGGTGTGGGGGTCGGCGAGCAGCTGCGCCAGGGTGGGTGGCTCCCGGTCAACATAGGCTGCCAGGGGGCGATCGCCCTGCCGCGCGTTGCCCTCCTGCTCATAGCGACTGGTAAGCCGCACATTGCCCTGGGGGTCGTAGCGGTATTCCGTCACCGTGTCATTTTCGTCATAGGCGATCGCAGGCTTTAAGGTCCAGTAGTCGGGCTGTATGCGCTGGGTCAGGCGCTCCCGAGCGCTCAGGTGAGCATCGGTGCGTACCAGCACCAGCGCATAGCGGTCATAGGTGACCGTGGTCACCGTGCCAAACTGATCGATGAATTGGCGAGGCTGGTAGAATTGCTCAGCGCCCTGGTAGTGGGCAGTCGTTCCCGGATCGGCGTAGTAGACCCGCCCTGTAGCTGCATGGGTGAGGGAGATAAACGCACCGCCATCGGCATCTTGGCTCAACAGCTTGGCCGTTAAATCGCCGGCCCCTTCCGGCAGCAGATCTGCCAGTGCTGCCTGGGGATACACAGCGGTTTCGACCCGGCGCAGCAGCGATCGCTTCCCAGATTGCCCCCAGGGCAGGGGTCGGGCCTGATTGGCCTGCTCAAAGTCATTCCAATAGTGGAATCGCTGCCACGACAGCAGCCGTGCCCCAGGGGCGGCGGTCTGGTCAAAATCGACCGCGGTTTGCGGCAGCGCTCCATCGGTCGCCACCAGCTCGTCCCAGGTAACGGTGTTGCGGGTTGCCGGTTGGAAACGGCTCAGCTCAAATTCTCGCGTCTCCAGGGGAATGTTGAGGCGATAAGCGGATTCCGTCAGATGGAGAAATTGGCGGTAGGTATAGCGTCCCTGCCAGCGGCGCTGATCTGGATGGGCCTCAATGCGGCGGCGCGGATAGGCGATGGTCGCTTCACGGGTTAGTTGTCCATAGCGGTCATGGGCCAGGTAGAAGCGGTGGGTAATGCGCGGGTCGGCTGGCTCCCGTTCGTACTGGTAGGTGATGCGCTCCCGGAGGAGCGGCAGATACACAGACCCATGGAACCCCTGGGTGGGCTGGATGAGTCGCAGGCGATAGGCGGTTTCCGTCACTTGATAGGGGTGGGGATGCCGCTGGGCATCCCCGTCTTCGCCGTAGATTTCCTGCCGCAGTTCTTTGCCCCGCAGGGCACGGTAGGCTACCTGCACGCTGGCGGCATCCCCCGCTCGCTCAAAATTGCTGTCTGGCAGGGCGATCGCCTGTTCGTCTCCCTGGTAATATGACGCTGCGTACTGGCGGCTGAGCACCCCGTCCCGCTCCATCAGCCCTGTGTGGTACCAGGTTTTGGTGTGAATTGGAGCCGCATGGAGATCAGAGGGCAGCACCTCAAAAGGCATCTCTGCCAGCAGACCCGCTTGGGAGAACTGCTCGAACCCTTCGGTGTCCCACTGCTCCACCAGCCCAAAGCCCGCAAACTCCCGCTCACGAAAATCGTAGGCTCCGTGGTGATAGGCGTAGCGGCTAATCCGCCGGGTTTTGGCAATCAGGTCTAGCGTTTCCGTTTTCTCCAGCACCTGCACCGGAAAGGGGAGACGACTGATCCAGGGATCGCCCGCCCGCTGGTCTGCCAGGTAAAACTGGGTAGAGGGCGCGTATTGCAGGCGGGTCACCGCCCCCCGGTGGTTGTTGATGGTAGTGAGTAAGTGGGGCTTGATGCCTCCTGTGAAGTCGTAAAACTCGTGATGCAGTGCCGTGGTGCCGCCCGAGAAAATTAAGCAACTGGTGCCATTGCCGCGAACGTCGGCAAACTGCACCTGGCTCAGGGTGGGGGGGGGCGCAGGCAAAGGAATCCGCACCGGGTCGCTAAACCGATTGCCGCTTTCATTGAAGTAAACCACCGCCTCGCGCCCGGTGACGTAGACCAGGTCTGCCGTCCCCGAGCCGTCAATGTCGACGAGATAGACGCGGTTGGCGCTGAGTCGTCCCGCCACATGGGGGGCGTTGGCCATGGTGACTGGCGGGCCAAAGTTGCCATAGCCCAGGTTGGGCCAATAGGTCACCTCACCATTGCGCACCTGTACGCGATCGCTGAGGCCATCCCCCACCATGTCTACCAGGGCGACTACGGTTTCCTGGCCTGGATCAGCCTGCACAGGGAGCTGGGGCGATCGCAGCGCTGTAAAGGCTTTCTGATGGCCACCATCGGTGGCGGTGGGATAAACCCGCACCTGGTCGGCTGCAAACAGCAGTAAATCAGGACGCCCGTCTCCGGTCACATCCGCCGTGTCAAAGGCGAAGTTTCTGTAGTCGGTGGGCACCCCTTGAAAGGGCTGAAAGCTCTGCCAGTCGTCTTCTGTTTCCAGTTGATAATAGCCCGATCGCTCCCCTGTCCTGACGGTCAGCCGGGTATAGAGACCATCGGTAACGTTATAGGTCGGCAGTGGCTGGGTGCGCTCAATGGGAAACGTCGTCAGGGGGCGACCGGGGCCATAGGAACCGTCACCCTGCGGACGGCAGTAGAGACTGATGCCCTCGCGGTCATAAAACAGTCCGGCAATGCCCTCGCCATACAAGTCCAGGAGCTGGTAGCCGGAGCCATCTAAGGGCAAGGGCGGCATTCCCTGGCGCTCGATGTGCAAGGGCTGAAACGTTTGGGCCTCAGGGTTATACTGACTGTACTCAAAGGTGATCGGGGGGCTGGGCTGCACCTCATAGCGATCGCCATGGAGTCGATACCCCACGGGCTGTACCTGCTGCAAAAAGGTGATGACGGGGGATTCCTCGTAGGTCAGGCGCAGCGATCGCACCAGCACATCTGGTCGCCCCAATTCGGCGGGCAGGTGGTGAAACACCAGAATGTTGCGGCAAAGGCGATGGGTACGGACTTCAAACCCAGGCCGATAGTCGGAGAAGGCGTCTGGACGCGCCAACCAATCACGACTGGGTGTGGGAGTCAACTGCTCAAGATGGTCCAGGCTGTAGTCTCCATAGTCAAACACGACGCTGAAGGCCCACTGAACCTTTCCCTCCGCATCAAAATAGTTGCCGTACTGAATGGTGTGCAGGTAGCGCTGGGTTGTGTGCGATCGCCCCTGTTCATACACCGCATTTGCAATACCTGCCGTGTTTTCCCGACGATAGCGGTAGCGAATTTGATTCCCCTTGCTGTCCTCAGTGCGCTCCAACAACCATTGAAAGACCCGCTGCGGCTGATCAGGGTCGTAAATACGCCCCTCAGTGGAAACCCCATAAACGCTGGTGACGTTATTGGCCGTTGTCACGCGCCAGTGAACGTCCCCATCTGCCCGTCGTGTCCATCGCTCAATCCGCAAAAAACTGCTCTCAGTACGGGTGCGGTAGCGCCGGACGCGGTACGTATCTCCGTTTTCTTCCCGATTCTCATTCACCCAAACCCCGTCTTGCTCGGCCAGGGCAGGCACCAAATACTCCGCATTGGATAGGACATACTCGTCGCGATCGGAATAGTCCGGTAGGCGCTTCTCCGTACGCCGCAGAATGCTGGGTACGGAGAGGCTGAATCCCAGGCCAAATGGCCCCTGGGATCCTCCAGAACTGTACGAAAGCGAAAGCTCAAGCGATAGATCACGGGCCTCAGGTGTGGCGACGGGTATTGTGAAACTTGCGGTTCCAGTGAAGGGACTGGGTTGAAAGGTTTCCCCAATGCTTTTGATCGCTCCGCCCCCCGTAGGGAATCGGATTTGGGGAACACTGACCGCAGGTTGAGACGGTTCATTCATCAGGTAAAGCCCGAAATCAAGTACGCGATAGTTTGTGGGATGTTATTTTATACACCTCATTGGCATCTGCGAGGGCATAGATCTATTCCCTTAGATAGTTCAGGTAAGCCCAAATTTGTGTGAGGATGCTGAGTAGTCATCCAAAAACTTGCCCACTTTTTACACGCAGCTTCCTGGAGAAGTGCCATAAGTGGGTTGAAAATTTTTAGAACACCGAATAACTCTTAAAAGAGATTAATGCGGGAACCTTGAATTTACGAAACTTGCTAAATAAAAGCGAAAATATTAAGGTTTACTTGAAGCCCCACGAAAATAGCTTCCCTGGCACGTCTGTAAAACAAGCCCGAAGCCTCAAAACTCTGAAATTACCCCTTACAATACCATAGGAGTTCTCACCAGAACGTAACTGTCCCAGGGGCTTAACAAAACCTCACGGATTTGCGGTTGACCTCAAGCCGGGAAAACGGGGTATGCCGCGCCACTTTCCCGCCAATCTTGTCCTGCTCAAAGCTCCTGCTTAAAGCTCCCGTTCAAAGCGGGAACCACCATCTATGTCCAGCCGCTTAGGATATTTTGGAAAGTGATTTTACCAGACGACGTAGGGGCAAATGGCCGTTTGCCCCTACCAATCGTTGTAACCGAAGGTAATTTCTTTCCTGGAAATCTCCTTAACGGTATCCACAGAGGGGGTGCGACCCTACTAACTAATGACGAAGTTTTGGATACCCAGCCCAGAGACATCCTCGACGATCGCCAGAACCGCTGTATCAGACGAGGGGCCTGAGCCATCCCGATCAACCACCAGACGCGTCCCCCGGTTCGTTTCCACCAGGCTGACGGACTGATTAAACCGCTGGATATCGTTGATGCCAGCAAAGGCATCATCGGCAAAGATTTGGGAGAGGTCAATCAAGTCTTCGTCGGGGTTAAAGCGCAGGATGCGATCGCGCCCATCATCCACGCTTTCATACACAAAGACATCGGCTCCCCTGCCACCATTGAGAACGTCATTGCCCTCGCCACCAATCAAGACATCGTTGCCTTGTTGCCCCAGGATGCGATCGCGCCCATCCTGTCCCCGGAGGCGATCGTTTGCCTTTCCTCCTTTGAGTAAATCATTGCCCTCGTTGCCATCTAGCCGGTCGTCGCCATCTTCGCCAATCAGCCGATCGTTGCCTTGTCGTCCCTTCAATACATCATTATTGTCGGTACCCTGAAGCCGATTGCGACCTTCGTCTCCCTGGAGGCGATCGCCCGGTTCTCCCTGTCGAAATCTAATTCTGGGCGGTGCGGCAGCAAAGGGCGGCGCAAGGGTAGGCCGGACTGTAAACTGGCTGACGATGACTGGAGTACGAGAGGCGATCGCCGGATCTGCTAACAAATCCGCTTCCGTGTAAGGCTCCACCCCATAGGTGGTCACGGTCAGCTCTTGCGTCAACGGGTCGATGTCAAATTCCGTCCAACCATAGTTATGGGCGGCAATGTATTCCCCTTGCAGCAGGGTGGCGTCAATTCCCGACCCTTCTAAACCTACTGGATCAAAGCCCAACGGCGTTAGACGGGCATCCAGCACCTCCCGAACAAACTGGTCTCGGGCCGCATCGTCGGTCAGGGCGAGGTAATCGGCCTGGCTTTTACCCTGGGCGGCCAGAAGGGATGCTGGGGTAAAGCCAACGGTGGCAGGACCAAAGGGAGCCGCAAAGGTTTCATTAAACGGTGCGGGCAGGAACGGGACGGTGAGCTGAATCCCCACTGGCCCCACCATGATATCGATGACATCGGTTTGAATTTGAGGGCCGCCAAACGCCTCCTGGTAGGTGACATTATTGACTACATTTCCATGAAAGTCCCCGGTGACAAACACCACATTATCAATGTCATTTTCTTCGATAAACCCCAGCAATTCCGCCCGTTCCGCAGCGTAGCCTTCCCACCGTTCCCCAGCGACGGGCACGCCAAAGTTTTGCATGGGCACCGTGGACATGACGAATTTCCAGGTAATGCCCTCCGCTTCCGCTGCCAATAAATCTTGCTTGAACTGCTCCAGTTGAGCCTGCCCCAGCATGGTGCGCCCCGGTTCAAAGGCCGATTCTAAATAGGCTTGAATCGCCTCATCCGGGGCCGCTTCCAAAATGAACGGCAGGGGAGCATCCCGGAACGATCGCACATCCAGCACGTAGGTGGCAGCGTCCAGACCAAAGGTGTTGTAGCGATAGAGCTGTTGCTCATTGGCGGTGCGATCGTCCCCCGTGTCGCCGTAGAACTCGTCGCGGATGGGCTTGTAGTCCTGAAAGGCACGGAGGGCATCGTCAAAGGCCTGGGTGTCGTTGACAAATCCGGTGGTGGCATCACCAAAGATATTATTTCTTTGAGGCGAATCGGCGGGAGCGGCACCCCCCGCAAAGTCGTTGGTAAGTTCGTGGTCGTCCCAGGTGGCGTAGACGGCAGTGGCGGCCCGGAGGTCGGCCCAATTATTCACGCCAAACCGCTCGGTATAGATTTCAGCGTGTTTGATGCGGAATTCTGCAAGCGTCTGGGCCTGCGTCACACCGGGCAGTGCGGCAGATTCGCTATCCGCTTCTACGGTGTCTCCCATTTGGACAAAGAAAGCCAGGTCTTGCCCATCGGCGTTGGCGATCGCCGGATAGGGTGCCAGTTCCCCCTGCCAATCCCCCGATACCCCAAAGCGTAGTCCGGTATAGTTGGTGGCGATCGCAGGCGTGCGAAACTGTCCGGTTTCCGTGTCCCCTGCCGCATTCGTAACCTGGTAATAATATTGGGTCGCGGCGGATAAACCGTCCAGATCGACCTTGACGGGCACCTGAGTATCTGTGACAGCAACGGTCTCTGTGGCAACCACCTGGCTAAAGCTGGCATCGGTTGCCACAGTGAATATCACGTTTCCTGTGGCCAAACTACGAGTCCAAAGTACCGCACTGGTTGTGGTCACATCTCCGGCAGCAACACCATTGGGTAGGGTCATAATAAGCGATCGCTCCTGAATGTCGTCGCCCATATCTGTATCATGCGGTTTAACGGTTACTGAACATGTATCGGAAAACTTCAGAATTAGCTCCACAGGCTACACGCGATGCTTTTTTCGTAGGAAGGTGATGCTGGCGGTCGGCGCTCCCTCCTGAATTCCGACTCCTGAATTCCGACTCCTGAATTCTGACTCCCGAATTCTGACTCCCGAATTCTGACTCCTTAGATGAATACCCCTCCCCCCAGTTTTCCAACCTTCGTTTTTTAATGTACTTCTGCTTCCATCCACCCATAAAAGAAATTGATTGGTCAAAAAAAGAGTTTTATTCGTGAAATCTTCTGATGCTTAAAGATGTATATTGATTTACAGATAGAAGCCAGCTAAGCCGATTAAATAACTTGCAAATGAATTGAGTTGCTGCAAATATGACGCTTAAATTTGGTTGGAAGAAAAGGTTGGTTGCGTTCGGCTTCTTAGCTACATCTGCGTTATTTTTTGGAGCCTGCTCTGCCCCAAATGCAGACTCAGGATCTGAAGAAGTAAGTGCTGGTAACGGCTCAGGGGAAGTGATTCGGATTGCTATTGGCACTCAGGATCAGGTCATCAACACCGCTGTTGGTGGGGCGACTGTCCGCGAATTAGAGCTTTTGGAGAAGCATCTGCCGACTACTGGAAAATATGAAAATGTTGAATATGACATTCAGTGGTCGAGCTACACGTCTGGGCCTCCAATTACTAACAAAATGCTGGCTGATCAGATTGATATTGGTCTCATGGGCGATTTCCCTACCGTTATCAACCTGATTAAATTTCAGCAGGAAGCAGAAGATGCCGACTCTATTTTTATCGGTACTTTGGCCTATAGCCCCAACGGCGCAGGTAACGCGGTTGTTGTTCCCAAAGATAGTGAGGCGACGTCCCTGGCTGACTTGAAAGGCGGGACGGTTTCAGTACCTTTCGGCTCGGCTGCCCACGGGATGCTGCTCAAAGCTCTGAGCGATGCTGGGATTAACCCTGAGACCGACGTTAACCTGATCAGCCAGGCTCCAGAAGTGGGTGGCTCAAGCCTGCGCACGGGGCAGATTGATGCCCACGCCGACTTTGTTCCCTTTGGCGAACTGTTTCCCTTCCGAGGCTTTGCGAAGAAGATCTTTGATGGTGCCCAGACGGGTGTGCCAACCCTGCACGGCATCGTCGTCCGCTCAGACTTTGCTGAGGAGCACCCCGAAATCGTAGTGGCTTACCTGAAGGCCGTACTGGAAGCCAACCAGATTTTCCGGGAAAGCCCTGAGGAAATCTCAGCCAGCATCGAAGAGTGGTCTGGGATTGAGAAGGAAGTGGTCTACATGTTCCTTGGCCCATCGGGACTTCAGCCACTTGACCCCACGATTCGCGAAGTTCAAATCAATGCTTTGAAAAACAGTATTGCGACCCTGACCAGCCTGGGCAAAATTGAAAATCCTGTCGATCCCAA
The DNA here is from genome assembly GCA_035285585.1 of Synechococcales cyanobacterium. Lineage (GTDB taxonomy): Bacteria > Cyanobacteriota > Cyanobacteriia > CAKZMO01 > CAKZMO01 > JAYKGU01. The sequence continues at coordinate 24,032 of JAYKGU010000234.1, read as the reverse complement.
TGAAGTCACCAACTGGATCGATGAAAGCTATCTTCAGCAGGCGATGGAGGAGATGGGACTAAGCTACGATGAGGTCATCGCTACCGCTGAAGCTTATCAGATCACTGGAGAAGATGCCTTGACAGGTGAGCCTATTGAAGACCCCAAAATGGCGGCTCAGTATTGGGTACAGGATGAGGAAACGGTCACCAACTTTGCCACAATCGGCAATATGGTAGAAGCGCTCGCCGCCCTTCAAGAAGAGGGCAAAGCCGCGGATGTGATGTTTGTCCACGATCGCAACAATGGCTGGAAGCTGTTTGCTGAGAATTCCTACTACGTCACTAACGGCGATAGCATATCGGCGTTTTTGCTGGAGTCCGATGCCCAAACCTATGCTGCTGAGACCGGGGGGCAGATGACGGCATTCCGTGGGCTGCAAGAGATCTACGCCAAGCGCCGCCAGCCGGTTCTGGTTGGAGCGCTCCGCTAGGTTGGCACCCCAAACCCCCACCGGGATTTTCGGATAGGTTCTTAGTTGCAATGGGCATAGTGCTGAAGGGCATTTGTACGATGCCCTTCAATACCTTGTGTAGCAGCGAGACGAGGCATGGGCCTGATTCACACGGGTGGTTCGCTTTGCTGACGGATAGGCTACAGATTTCGTGCATCTTTTCCGTTTAAGTTGGCGATCGCGAATTCTCCCTAAGAATTCTTCAAACCAAATCCAACTGTGATGCTTTTGAGAGGAAAAAACTATGGCGGTTACAGTCCCAAAGGTCATGAGACAACCGCAACAGCGCTGGCTTTATCAAATGGGCAAGGCGTTAAACGCTCTGTTTTTAAGAAACCGTTCAGTTAGAAGACTTTTGGCACTGGTCATCTTCTTTGGTGGCTGGCAGTTTTTATGTGAAACTGGCTTTGATTTCTTCTTCAACTTCCAGCTCGTACCGTCGCCTGTAGAGGTGTTCAAGGCCACGATTACCTTTTTGAGTAGTGACCCCTGGGTTCACTTTCAGTCGAGCATTCAGCGCGTGCTGATTGGCTATGCTCTGGCCGCTGCCATTGGCATTGTGCTGGGGGTTGCCGTCGGCTGGTTTGAGAAAGTTGAAGACCTGCTGATGCCGCCTTTGGAGTTGCTGCGACCGATTCCCGCCGTTGCCTGGATTCCGCTGGCCATTTTGATGTTCCCTAATGCCGAAAGCGGCATGGTTTACATTACCTTTGTTGGAGCTTTCTTTCCCATTTTAATCAGCACCATTCGCGGTGTGGAAAGTACTCTCAGCGATACGGTTCTGATTCGGGTTGGCCAGTGTTTAGGAGCAAAGCCCTGGCATATTTTTAAGGACATTGTCATTCCCGGATCACTGCCGGGTATTGCCAGTGGATTGACGATTGGGATGGGCAATGCCTGGTTTTGTCTGGTCACGGCTGAAATTCTGGCGGGGCGCTACGGCGTGGGCTATATTACCTGGGAGTCTTACGTCACTTCCAACTACCCGCCGATTGTCATGGGGATGCTGCTGATTGGGCTGATGGGGGCGATTAGCTCCTGGCTGGTTGGTCGTATCACGCGAGCCATGATGCCCTGGCGGGTCATTAGAAAGCAGGATGCGTAGGGATGTGAGAGTATCAACTTAAGGTGGGAAGCTTTGCCAAGAGAAGAATTCAGGAGTCAGGAGCCAGAAGTCAGCTCCCTCCAGAATTCTGACTCCTGGATTCTGTCTCCCTATCCAACCAGGATTTCCCGGCTTACGTTGATATCAGGAATGGGATTCGCTCCTCAGCAAAGCAGAGTTGATTTTGCCAGAAGATTGTCGTTTTAATTTGCAAAGAACTATGTTGACGCAGCAGTTGGAGAAGCAGCACAGCGTGAAGGGCGCGGTGCAGGTGGAGGGACTTTCCGTCACCTTCCGCCACAAGGGGCACACAAACCATGTGCTGGATTCGATTCAGCTAGACATTCAGCCGGGGGAGTTTGTCTCCCTGCTGGGGCCGTCAGGTTGCGGAAAATCTACGCTACTGAATGTGATTGCTGGCTTTCTCAAGCCTTCTGATGGCTATGTTTTAGTTGACCAGCAGCCCATTACGCGCCCTGGTGCGGATCGGGGTTTCGTGTTTCAGCAGTATTCCCTCCTGCCCTGGAAGACGACGTTTCAAAACGTAGAGCTTGGCCTGAAGATTCGGGGCATGGGTAAAGTAGAGCGGACCGAATTAGTCAACGACTACTTGAATCGCGTTGGCCTTTACAAGCACCGCAATCGCTATCCGTCCCAGCTTTCGGGGGGGATGCAGCAGCGGGCCAGCATTGTGCGGGCACTGGTCAATTCGCCTTCGGTGTTGCTCATGGATGAGCCTTTTGCAGCGCTTGATGCTCAGACCCGGCATATGATGCAGGAGATGCTGCTTGACATTTGGAGTGACTTGAAAACCACGGTTATTTTCGTTACCCATGACATTGAAGAAGCAATCTTTCTGTGCGATCGCATCTTTATCATGGGCGTTCATCCCGGCCACATCAAGGCTGAAATTCCAATTAATCTCCATCGTCCCCGCCACTTTGACGATACCCTTTCTACCGAATTTGTGGATTTACATCGCCAGGTATTTGAGTGCATTCGTGAGGAGACGCTGAAGAGCATGGAGTCCTATTAAAGAACTTTCCAAAAGGTTTTATAATGAGGCGATCGCCTTTTCTAAAAACTCGGACTGCATCCACTGATTGAGGTTGATCTGGCTTAAATATCCGTGACCAACGATGTTGCTGAGCTGATCAATGTGTTCATTCACCCAATCGGGCCGAATTTGTGTTTCGGGGAAAAATACTCCTTTGGCGTACTGATCCTCACTTGCTATCAGCGTTTTAGACACGATCGCCGCATCTAAATTAACCCACTGGCTCACGAGTTCAGTCGCCATGGGTGTCGTCACATACCAGTATTGAGCCGCCAGTAGCGCCCTCAAATAGGCCACCACAAGCTCTGGATACTGGTCTGCCAGATCCTCCTGGACAACGACGCCGTGGAAAGTCGGCAGTCCGTCCAGGCTGCCTTGCAGCAGACGACGGCACTGGTCTTTGTGTCTGGCAATCTCGTGGAACGGAGCAAAGTAGGCATAGCCATCTGCCTGCTTGGCGGTATTGATCAGCCGTTGGGGATTCAAGTTATCGATGGAGGTGAGCTTGACCTGATCGAGCAAGTCCTTGTGGTGCAGCGCTCGCATCACCATGCTGTGGGCGGCAGAGCTGAAGGGAACGGCAACTACTCGCCCCTTCAGGTCTTCAATGCACTTGAGCTGAGAGCGGTTGGGCACGATGATATCGTTTCCCGTCCCGTCTGGATTACTGGCGACAAAGCTAATCAGGCGTGTATTTGCACTTTCCCCATCGGGCTGTGCGGCACTGAGCAGGAGCGGGTAGTCGCCCAGAATGCCGATATCAATTTGTCTGGACTTCAGCCCAGCCACGATGGGAGCGCCAGAGGTGTAGTCCCACCACTGAATCTGATACTGAATACCGCTGTAGCGGCCATTTTGGGGCAGAAAATGTTCGAGCAATCCCAGCCGCTGAATGATCAGGCCCGCCGTTACCGTCTGGATGGTGCGGTTTTGCGTGCCGATGGTTAACGTCAAGGTTTCAGACGGGGGCTTGGAGCGGGGGCGCACCGTAAAGTTCGGAGCCTGAAAGCGGGCAGAGCCAATGGGGGAAAAGGTGGTGGATTGATTAGCTGGCTTGGGTTTGGGCGATCGCCGCTGTTCCAATAGTCCAATAAACTGCTGAATAGGTTCAAGGGCCTGTCGCCCCCGAAAAGGAGCCTGACCATAATTGTCCAGAGCGCGTTTCAGCCGCTTTGACATCAGCAAAAACAGTGGCGTCCCCAAAGCAAACTCTTCCAAAGGAACCGCTTGAATGAGGCCAGCCTGGCGCTCGACCTGAAACTCAAAGTCGGGAACAAAGCTGAGGTATTGGCCCTGCATAACGTAGGTTCGCACCAGGTTAGGAGAATCAACAATCTCCAACTGGGTGAAATCTGACAGGCTAAGACCCAGCTCACCTAAGCGCTCTTCAAACAGGATGCGGCTCGGCGTGCCACCCGGCAACAGCACCCAGGGCTGGTTAAGCAGATCCTTTAAGCTGAGCCAACTGTGTTGAGCAAACCTGTGGCTATTGGAGGTAATCAGCGAGTACTGAACGTTGTCGATCACCGTTTCTGAAAGCTCGTCAAATTCAGAAAAACTTAAATTAGAAATGCCCATATCTGCCTCACCGTTTTTGACCGCACGGTAGAGTCTTTCTACTGAGCTGAACGGCAAACATTTCGTCTGGATATTGGGGCGATCGCGCCGATATTCGAACAGCACCGAAGGCAGCCAGTGGCTGTCAATTTCGGCAATGCACGCAATTTTTAGGGTGCTAAATTTGCCCTGCTTAATTTCTTCAATCTCAGCCATGAGCTGAGCTTCTAAATCAATTAAATGGGGAGCTTCTTCCAGCAGGTATTGACCGACCTGGGTTAACTCGATCCGTCTACCCAGCCGATTAAACAGCGGGGCGTCGAGGGCCGCTTCCAGGGATTTTATTTTGGCGCTGATGGCGGGCTGAGTCAGGTTCAGGGCATCGGCTGCCTCTGTAAAACTAAGACAACGCGCCACTTCAAGAAATACCTTTAGCTGATAAATTTCCATCAATTCCTGAACCCATCCAGCTTTTTTATGAGTCTATAAAAGGCTTGAATCGTAAAACCGTAGCGATCGCTACAAACATAGTTGATGAGCCAGATCATTATCCCTAAAATACTGCTTAGTAGCGTCAGAAATAACTTGCTTTTGATGCTTGCTTTTTCCCTAATTCAATTCTAATTTGATAAGGGGTTTTCTGGTTTCACCGCGAGTCTTGTGTGTTTGATCTCTGATTGACTGACAAAAGTTTTAACGTAGGTTGGTGTTGAGCGTAGCGAAACCCAACAGCGTCAAAGGTTGCGATGGGTTACGCTGGCGCTAACCCATCCTACGGCAGAATGAGGGTTTCAAGAGTTTTGTCAGTCAACCAGATTTGAGTTTGAGTCGAATAGATTCCTTTTTCGATTCAGTTTCACTACCGTAAAAGCTAAGGGAGTGTTTAAGTGAATACTCAGTATCTGAAGACTGATTTTCTGGTCGTTGGTGGTGGCACCGCCGGAACGATGGCAGCGATTAAGGCAAAGCAGGCCAGCCCCGAGAGTGAAGTGCTGGTGCTGGAGAAAGCCAATATTCGCCGCAGTGGTGCGATCGCCATGGGAATGGACGGTGTGAATACGGCAGTCATTCCCGGTAATTCGACGCCAGAGCAGTACGTCCGCGAGATTACGATCGCCAACGATGGTATTTTGAACCAGAAAGCGGTGTACGAGACGGGTCGCCTGGGGTTTGAAGTCATTCAAGAACTGGAGAACTGGGGCGTCAAGTTTCAAAAAGACCACGAAGGCAACTACGACCTCAAGCAGGTTCACCGGGTGGGCAAGTATGTGCTGCCCATGCCCGAGGGGAAAGACCTGAAAAAGATTTTGGCCCGCCAGGTCAAGCGCCACAAGGTCAACGTCACCAACCGGGTGATGGCTACCCGCGTCATGGTGCAAAACGGGCGGGTGACTGGGGCCGTAGGCTTTGACGTGCGCAGCGGTGACTTTGTTGTCATCCAGGCCAAGGCCGTTGTCCTCTGTACGGGGGCCTGCGGTCGTCTGGGGCTACCGGCTTCGGGCTATCTCTATGGCACCTACGAAAACCCCACCAATGCCGGAGACGGCTACTCCATGGCCTACCATGCCGGTGCGGAGCTTACCAACATTGAATGCTTCCAAATTAATCCGCTGATCAAAGATTACAATGGCCCCGCCTGTGCCTACGTGGCCAGCCCCTTTGGAGCCTACACTGCCAATGCCGAAGGCCACCGCTTCATTAGCTGCGACTACTGGAGCGGCCAGATGATGCTGGAGGTGTGGAAGGAGCTGAATTCCGGTAAGGGGCCAGTGCACCTGAAGATGTACCATCTTGATGACGATACGATTTCAGAAATCGAATCCATCCTGTGGTCCAACGAGCGCCCCAGCCGTGGACGTTTCCATGAAGGCCGGAGCGAAAACTACCGTACCCACGGCGTTGAGATGAACATCTCCGAAATTGGGCTATGTAGTGGCCACAGCGCCTCCGGCGTTTGGGTGAACGAGAAAGCGGAAACCACCGTACCCGGTCTCTATGCCGCTGGCGATATGGCTGGTGTGCCCCACAACTACATGATTGGGGCCTTTGTTTATGGGCGGATTGCTGGTCAAAACGCCATGGAATATGTCCAGGGTTTGGAGCATATGGAGCCTGACGCAGCTTTTCTGGCGGCGGAGAAAGCCCGCATCTATCGACCTTTGGAGCAGCCGGAGGGCGTGCCGCACACCCAAATAGAATACAAGCTCCGGCGACTGGTGAACGACTACCTCCAGCCCCCTAAGTCTCCCTACAAGATGGAGATTGGTTTAGAAAAGTTCACGGCCTATGAAGACGTTTTGAACCTGATGGGAGCCAATGATCCCCATGAGCTGATGCGCTGTATGGAAGTCCACTTTATCCGCGACTGTGCCGAGATGGCGGCTCGGGCGTCTTTGTATCGCAAAGAAAGCCGCTGGGGACTCTACCACTACCGGCTCGATTATCCCGAGAAGAACAATGAGGAGTGGTTCTGCCACGTCAACCTCAAAAAGGGAGCAGATGGTTCTATGGAATTGTTCAAGCGCCCCGTCGAGCCTTACATTGTAAGCGTTGATCTGGAGCGTGAAGTTTATGATGTCGCGGTGCGTTAGGGGGTCAAAACTGCATGAGGTGGGCAGTGTCCACCCTACCGTTCTTTAGCTTCGGTCGTTGATCAAAGGTGTCTTTATGGCTTTAACTTCTCAGCGGGTTGATGTGCCCGTGATCGTGGATGAATCCAAATGTTTGGAAAAGTGCGTGGCCTGCATCGAGGTCTGTCCTCTGGATGTGCTGGTGAAAAACCCGGAGACCGGCAAAGCCTACATGAAGTATGACGAATGCTGGTTCTGCCTTCCCTGTGAGAAGGAATGTCCCACCAATGCCATCACTGTGCAAATTCCTTTCTTGCTGCGCTAGTTGCCGTTACTTTGGAGAATAGCCCGTGTATACAGCCGATATGGATGCGGAAGTGGCTCAATGGGTGGAGATGTTGCGATCGCCCACTTTGGAAGAACGTCTGGTTGCCGTCAAAACCTTGCAGCACCTGGGTGACGAGGACGCCATTGAAGCCCTCATCGCCGCCCTCAAAGACGAGCATCCCATGGTGCAAAAAATTGCCGTGACCACCCTGTGGGAGTTTGCCAACCCCGTCGCCATTCCCCCCCTGATTGAGTGCCTGAGTTCTCCCCATGAGCCGGTGCGCCAGGAAGCCCTTTCTGCTTTGAAGGAGCTGGTTTCTACCAATGATCTGATGAAGCTGCTGGATGTTTTGCAGCAGGACAATGTCCACGCCCAGCTTAATGTGCTGATTCTGCTGCGCAAGATCCACGATGCCCAGGCGCTGCCGTTCATCCTGCCGTTCTTTGCATCGGAGCATCCCGACCTGCGGGAAGCGGCAGTGACCACCCTCCGCTATCTCAATCAGGTGGTGCGCTGCGAACCCGCCTTGTCTCTGGCAAAAGATCCGGTAGACGCCGTGCGGCGAGCAACCGCGCTCACCCTGGGCCATCTCAGTGATGAGCCTATCGTGCCGCTGCTCTGCGAGATGCTGACCTCCGATAGTGATTGGCAGGTACGCCGCAATGCGGCCCAGGCGCTGGAACTCCAGGCCAAGGAAGCTGCCGTTGATGCCCTGGTGCAGGCCATGGCCGATGGCGAGTGGCAGGTGCGCAAGTTCACTGCCCGTGCCCTCCAGCAAACCCCCGACCAGCGGGCCATTCCCGCTCTGGTAAAAGCCCTTTCTGATGAGTATTCCGACGTGCGCCGGGATGCGGCGATCGCCCTCGGCAAAATCGGTGATCCCAGTGTTCTGCAAGCGTTGCAGCAAACTTTGGACGACCCCGACATGGACGTGCGGATTTACTCAGAGCGGGCGATCGCAAACATTCAGGCGTCTCCATCCGAAACTCCCAATGTCTAGCCATTCTTCTCCTTTTCATCGGGCCGATGTCGCCCCCCAAAACACAGCTCCTGCTGATCCTCAAGTTACTGCTCGTAAAGAAGAGGTGATTCAACTACTGAAGGCTATTCAAGTACCCAGATTGAGCAGTAACCTGGTCAGTCTGGGCATGGTGCGAAACCTGCAAATCGTGGATGACTACATCTATCTACGGCTTTACGTGGGTTCCCACCAGTACGATCTCCAGCAGCAGGTGCAGCAAACCTTGTCGGGTCTATCCTGGTGCAAGAAAGTCTATGTGCAAATCTGCACAATCCCAGGCGTGCGCACCACTCTGGCCGTTTCCAGCGGCAAGGGTGGGGTGGGCAAGTCCACCACTGCCGTCAACCTGGCAGCAGCCCTCACCCAATCTGGGGCCAAAGTCGGTCTTCTGGATGCGGATATCTATGGGCCAAACGTGCCCCACATGCTGGGTCTGGGTCAATCCCATGTGCAGGTTGTGGAGACACCGGCAGGTCAGCGGTTCCTGCCTCTGGAAGCCCACGGCATCAAGCTCATGTCGGTGGGGCTGCTGGCGGAGAAGGACCATCCTCTGGCCTGGCGGGGGCCGGTAATGCACAAGATTCTGACGCAGTTTATCCACGAAGTCGATTGGGGCGAACTGGACTACCTGCTCATCGACCTGCCGCCAGGTACGGGGGATGCCCAGATTACCATCGTCCAGGAAAGCCCCATCTGTGGCGTGGTGATGGTGACGACGCCGCAGCAGGTGGCCGTTGGGGACGTGCGTCGTAGCGTGGCGATGTTTCGGCAGGTCGGGGTGCCCGTGCTGGGCCTGGTAGAGAATATGAGCTATTTGCTCTGCGGTCACTGCGGTGAGTCGACCCCGATCTTTGGAACCGGAGGGGGTGCCCAGTTGTCAACCGACCTCCAGGTGCCGCTCTGGGGGCAAGTACCGATCGACCCACGTATTTGCGCCCTCGCAGACGCAGGCATCCCGCTCCCCCTGCAGTTCCCCGATGCGCCCCTGAGCCAAACCTTTGCCCAGATTGCCGTGGGGTTGAATCACACCTTTGGGCTGAATCAAGTTCCCAAGCAGGTTGCCAAAGCTGCTGGATCGGCAGCATGAATCGGGTGGGGGCAAATGCCATTTGCCCCTACGGTGGGTGCAGGCTTTGCTGACTTTGAGATGAGTGAATGGAATACTGGGAATGGGCTTTAGAAATTGGCCTGGTGGCGATCGCTGGCTATGTTCGGGGGTTTTCTGGTTTCGGTTCAGCGATGATTTTGACCCCAGGATTGAGCCTGGTCTTTAATCCGCAGCAGGCCGTCGCGATCGTCATCTTGCTGGAGATGGTCGCCTCAATAGGGCTGATTCCAGAAGCCCTTCCCAAAACCAAATGGCCGGAGGTATTGCCAATGGCGATCGCCGCAGTCCTTGTCGTCCCCCTGGGAGCGCTCTGCCTGAGCCTGATTGACCCAAACCTGATGCGAGATATCATCGGCGGCTCCATCCTTGGATTCGTGGTGCTGCTCCTGACCGGCCAGCACTATCAGGGCCAGCCCCACATCACGGTTAACTTCGTTGTCGGTGCCCTTAGCGGCTTTCTAATGGGTTTAATTGGTATGGGCGGCCCTCCCATTGTTTTATATCAGCTATCCGGCGAGGATACGGCGGTTGAGAATCGGGCCAACTTCATCAGCTTCTTTGCCTTAACTCAAATTGTCGCCCTGGCCTCCTACTGGCTGAATGACTTGCTGACGGTCTTTGTGCTGCAACGCTTTCTGATTTTCCTACCGGTTTCCTTGCTGGGGCTATTCCTGGGCCGATCCTCATTCAAGCACGTCAGCGAGTCGCTGTTTCGCAAATGTGTGCTGGCAATGCTGGTGGCGATCGCCCTTCTCGCCCTACTCCTCTAAAGCAAAGACAGTCCCACTGTTCTTTCTGAATTGCCACAGCTATGGTGGCGTGCGCCCCACTGCTTTATTTGCATCCAGATACTCAGGAGTTGACATGAAACCCCTTGTCGAGTCTCCCTATCGAATTCACTCCAAAATAAAAGCTTTCGCCTCAAGCCATCAAATTTATGCCCTCGTACCGGGGCTGATATTAACAGCATTAATTGCAGGGTTTGCTTTGCTGCTCTACCTCACTTCAAACCTGCATTTACTTAATCCACTTTTAATCGCAGTTATTTTAGGGATTGCCGTCAGAAATACCGTTGGCATTTCCGCCACTTATCAGCCCGGCATCGCCTTTTCCATGAAACGAATTCTGCGACTGGCAGTGATTCTTCTGGGGCTAAAGCTGAGTTTGGGTCAGGTGATGGCCGTGGGGCTTCCAGGGTTGGGCATCGTTACCCTCAGCTCTGTCAGCACATTCTGGCTGACCTGCTGGCTGGGGAAGAAGCTGCGGGTCAATCCTCGCCTGACGCAGCTCATTGCTGCAGGCACTTCTATCTGTGGGGCTTCCGCTGTAGTTGCAACGAATGCGGTGGTTGAAAGCTCCGAAGAAGACATGGCCTATGCCATCTCACTCATCACGGGGCTGGGAACCCTGGCAATGTTGAGCTATCCTTTGATGTCAGAGCTTCTACAGCTTAGTCCAGGTGCATTTGGCCTCTGGTGTGGGGCCTCTATCCACGAGGTTGCCCAGGTTGTTGCCGCGGGCTTTCAGCAAAGTACGACGAGCGGTGAGATAGCCACCATTACCAAGCTGTCAAGGGTACTGCTCATCATCCCAATTGTTGCAGTACTCAGCTGCCAAAAGAAATCTCAGCATCGCTCTTCAAGCCGTGCCGGTGGGAGTGGATCTCTTCCAATACCCTGGTTCGTTTTACTCTTTGGAGCCGTAGTTCTTTGTAACAGCACTGGCATCATTCCAGCCTGGGCAAAATCCTCGCTCTTGGTCATTAACCAATTCTTCCTTTGTGTATCAATGGCGGCGATGGGCCTGATGACTCGTCTCACCAGCCTGGCCCAGATTGGGATTAAACCGTTTTACTTAGCAGGGCTATCATGGGCATTCCTTAGCGTATTGAGCCTGACACTCGTTGAATTCATTGCAAGGTTGTAGCATTCAGTTCAAGAAGGGAGACTGGCTCCTCGGCGTTTCGTTCGGAGAGATGGTCGTGATGCAGGCCAATGACCAGGACCTGCTAGAGGTCACTGACCTGAGCCGTTGCTAGCTCGATATGAAACATTGTCGTCGGGTTGATGTTGGTATGATAAGCGGGATGCTGGGCGATCGCACTGCCCTGAGGTCAATTAGACGGGTTTGAGACACAGCAGGGAGACAACACACCACCCGCCGACACCAGTTCCACTACCTCGCTCCCATCAGCGAGGCAGACGGCAACCCGTCTAGCACCATACGGTTCATCAGGAGGCAGTGAGGGCAACCCCCCTCCACAGACCCGTATCTGCAACCGCTTTGGCATACTCAGCAAAATCTTTGGGGGGACGACCCAGGGCACGCTGAATGCCATCCGTGAGGTGGGCGTTGCGGCCATCCAGCACCGTGTTGAACAGATAGTCCAACATCCAAACTACTTCTTTCGGCGCACCGGATGCTTTGACGCCATCTACGAAGGCGTCATGGGGAACGGGAATATACACAATCTCTCGGCCAGTCGCTTTAGACAATTCGGCGGCAACGTCAGCAAAGGTCATCAGACGGGGACCCGTGACTTCGTAGACTTCTCCCGCATGTCCCGGTTCAGTGAGCGCGACAACAGCAACTTCAGCAATGTCATCCACATCGCCAAATGGCTCAGGAGTGTCGCCTGCCGGGAGCGTACTTTGTCCGGCCATGACCATATCGAGAAACGCGCCCTCCGAGAAGTTTTGGTTGAACCAACTGGCCCGGACGATGGTCCATTCCACGCCACTCTCTTGCACGATCCGTTCACAGGCTTGGGCTTCGGCTTCCCCTCGCCCCGACAGCAGCACCAGTCGCTTGACGCCGTGGCCTCTGGCGCGATCGACCAGGGCCTGAATCGCATCGGTTGCACCGGGCATAGCCAGGTCTGGCGCGTAGTTGATGTAAACGGCTTCCACATCTTTCAGGCAGGCATCCCAGCCAGCTTCATGGTGCCAATCGAACGCTGGCGTGGCGGATCGGGAGCCGATCCGGGTCGGCACGCCCTTCGTCTCCAGCGCAGCGGCAATGCGGCGGCCCGTCTTGCCAGTGCCACCAAGCACCAGGGTTAGTCCTTTGGGATTTTGGGGTTGATTGTGAATCGTGTTCATCGCTTGCTCCCCTTTCGTGGGTTAACTGCAAGCCCACTATAAAAAGTTTAACCAGGGGATTTCTTGACAGCCGCTGCCGAAATTTTGACCCAACGCGCCAGGGTCAACTCAGTCCGGTTTGGAGTGGGGACTCAGGCGAAAAGAGCGGGGCGTCTGTCCGGCCCAACGCTTAAAGGCTCGCGTAAAGGCACTTTGCTCAGAAAAGCCCGTCATGAAAGCCACTTCTGCCAGGGAATAGTCGGTCTGCTGTAACAGCCGTTCGGCTAGCTGACGCCGGGATTCATCCACCAGGGTTTGATAGGAGTAGCCTAGTTCCGATAGTCGGCGCTGTAACGTGCGCCCACTCGTGCTGAAGTGTTCTGCGACATCCGAGATTGTGGGTACGCCCTCACTCAAGCATCGAGAAACGTGAATGCGAACCCGGTGTTCGAGGGAGTTGGAGTCTGCCAGCTTAGAAAGCTCAGCTTCCAGATGGGTATCGAAAAACTGACAAATACTTTTGTCGCCCAGTTGATTGGGGGTTTGTAGCGATTCATGGGAAACCAACAGCGCGTCTCTGTCTGAGTCAAAGTGAATTGAACAGCCAAAATAGGCTTCATGTTCCTCAATGTGTTTGGGGGCTGGATGCTTGAAGTAAACAGCCAGCGGCTTGAACAGCTGGGTGGAGACTTGCTGACTGATGGAGAAAATGCTGGCGATCGTGGCCTCATTGGAAAGTCGCATCCCCAGGCGGCGATCGCCCGCTCGATGCAGGTGCATAAACGCCCCCTGGTCTACCCACTCCACCTCATAGGTGGAAACGCTGGTCAGCACACGGGCATAGCGTTCTGCCCGCTCATAGGAGCCTCGCAGATTCGTGGCTGACTTCCAGGCCAGACCAAACGCACCGTAATCATCACAGCGCATCGCTGCCCCCGCTCTGAGCGGCAGAGTCGTGCCGTTGTTTTCCGCTGCCGCCATCCGTTCTAGAAAGGCATAGTAGTCTGCGGCAGGCACCATGTGCGAGGGATCAATTGGGCTGTTTGGCTCAATGCCGAGCGATCGCAGCAGGGCGTCTTTGTCGATGCCCGCTTCCCCTGCTCCAACGACCTTCCTGGCGAACAATGAGGTGATTTGTCCCATTTAACCAAAGTATCTTTTTTGCTCCAACATCCTGTTAAGTACTAAAGCACAATTAATTACATTATGGGGGTGTGCTTCCCTGGCGGGGGCGCATACCTCCAAAAAACAATTCTGTTGAGAAAGATTTGAGACAAACCACAAGCATGACCAGGAAGATAAACCAATTATGGAATCGCATCGTCAAAGCTCCTCGGATGGGCATGCCTCTTACCATAGCAGGTCCATAGCAGGTGCGGTCGACAAAATGATAGGAGTGCGCCTCCGAATTTCTAGAGTGGCTTGGATGGGGAGCGGTTGTGATTGTGGAGGCTTCAGTCCATTCAGTCCGCAGCGGCGGCAATGATATGTAAATCGATTTGGGGGAGCGATCGCATTAGCTGCTGCACAATTGAGCCTTTGATGAGGAGCTGCCAGCGCGATCGCCGGGTTTCTCCTAAAACGATTTGGGTGATGCGATGAGCATTAGCGACCTGAACAATGGCATTGACCACATCTGTAGATTCAGCCCGCAGGAACTCTCCTCCAAAGTCCTGACACAACTGCTTACAGGTCTCAACGTGTAATGCTTCCTGCTTGGATAGAAATTGGTTGGGATGGGAGACAAACAAGACAAAGAATCGACCATTCATGTGGTTGGCAATACGCGCCCCCCGCCGCAGAAGTTGAATCGAGTTGGGATAGGTGGAGATGCAGACTAAAACCCGCTCCTTGATGTTGCAGTGGGGGAGATGGTAGTGGGAATTTTGCGCCTTGGAGACGGATTCTTCTTCGAGGTTGTCTGCAATTTCCCGCAGCGCCAACTCCCGCAAAGCAACTAAGTTACGGCGCTGAAAGAAGTTTTGTAAGGCTTGATCAATCTTTTCAGGTGCGTAGATCTTGCCTTCCTGCAACCGCTCTTGCAGCGTCTCTGGTGTAACATCAACTACGATTACTTCATCCGCTTCATCCAAAATGCGATCGGGGATGCGCTCCCGCACCACTACTCCAGAAATGCGGTGCACCAGGTCATTTAGACTTTCAATGTGCTGGATGTTAACTGTTGAATAGACATCGATCCCAGCCTCCAAAACCTTCTCCACATCCTGATAGCGCTTTTCCTGGACTGAAGTAGGGACGTTGGTGTGGGCCAGTTCGTCAATCAAGACAAGTTGGGGATGGCGGTTGAGAATGGCTTCTGTATCCATCTCAGTGAGCGATCGCCCCTGCCAAATAACTGTTTGTCTTGGAATGAGTTCCAGTCCTTGGGCCATGCGGGTGGTTTCTTCCCGTCCGTGGGTTTCCAGTAGACCAATGACCACATCGACACCGTCTTGTTTGATTTGATGGCCTTCCTCCAGCATCCGATAGGTCTTTCCTACGCCGGGGGCCATGCCGATGAAGATTTTGTGTTTGCCTCGGCGGTGGGTAGTGGTGGAGGTGATGGCGGCGGGGTCGTACATGGTTAGACGTTGGGGGGTTGAGGCGTTGATTTAGGGCGTTGACGCGTTGGCGCGTTGGGGCGTTGGTGAGTTAGGGCGTTGAAGTGGTGGTTGGTGAGGGTGTTTGAATGCTTGGGTGTGTCTTGCTTTAAAGTTGATCCAGGGCCAGGTTGAGGGTGACGGTGTTGACGGCGGGTTCGCCGAAGATGCCCAGGAAGCGGCCTTGGGTGTTTTGTCTGATGAGGGTTTGCAGCTCATCTGGAGACAGGTTGCGGGTGGCGGCGATGCGGGCGATTTGGGCCTGGGCGCTGGCGGGGGAGATGTGGGGGTCGAGGCCCGAACCGGAGCTGTAGACCAGATCGGCGGTGGGTTCGATTTCGGCAGCTTCCAGGAGTTCGGCGTTTGCTAGAACTTGCTCAATCAGATCGGGGTTGCTGGGGGCCAGGTTGGTGGCTCCCGATACACCCGTGGGAGCGGCGTCTTCACCCAGGCTGTAATCCACCGCACTGGGGCGGCTCCAGAAATACTCCTCACTGCTGAATGCTTGACCAACCAGGGTAGAGCCGATGACCTGCCCCTGCTCGTTAACCAGAAGGCTACCATTGGCCTGAAAAGGAAAGGCAGCCTGGCCGACGGCAAAGATCAACAAGGGATAAATCGCTGCCGTGAGAATCCACAGAACGGCAGTGGCACGGATGCTGATGAAAAGATCTCGAATCATGGTGTTTTTCCGATATAAATATCAAGGACAAAAAACAAACAAAAGCCAAAGTACCGCACACAAACGCTTCGACGCACTAACGATGCCCTAACCTTTGACAGCTTGAGTTAAATCGATTCCGGTGGCGGCGACGGTGGCGATCGCGAATCCTCTCCATCTTTGCTTGCTGAACGCGACGCATCTTTCGCGTCATTCGCATCTGCTCCCAAATTTGTAGAATCAGGTTCCTTAACATGGTTAAAATTGCTCCGGTTTGAGAATCACGGCAGTCAGGTAGACGGCAAGACCCACGACCACCAGGCCCAGCAGCCCCAGGGCATAGGCATTACCCCGGCTGAGGGTGGCAGTGGCAGCATGGAGGGCGGGGGCGATCGCCAGGTTTAAGCACAGGGCAAGGAAAAATCCTAAAGCTACCCGGTGGCGGCGCTGCTGGAGGTAGTCAAGCCAGTAATTGCAAAGTTCTAGAAGCTTTGGGCTAAACCAATTCATCGTGTATTTCTCCGTTTAAGAATTTGGCGTCATCACTGGGTGTCTGTTTCAAAGCGAGGTCGTTTTTTCCGATTCAGACCAAACACGACCCTATCCAGGTTTTCCCTGGCGGGTTGGTAGGTTGGATCAAGCTCAAGAGCGGCCCGGTAGAGTTTGAGGGCTTCCAGGAAATCTCCCAGGTACTCGGTGATTTGTCCCAGGAGGGTCAGTCCTTCGGGGCGATGGGGCGATCGCTTCAAAGCCTCTCCAATAAACTGACGGGCTGAGTCAAAGTCCTGCCGTTGAGCGCACCGCCGCGCCATGATGATCAGCTCATCATAGTTTGCCAGATGCCGGACACTGGGTAGAGAATGCTCTAGAGCTTCAGCAACCACTGACTGAATCCGTTCGGCGTCAAAGGGGCGCTGCAAGTACCCGTGAGGCTCCTGAATAAAGTCCACCGCGCCTTGCTTCATGGCATCGACGGCATCTTCCAGACTGCAATGATCGCAAATCATCACAACCCGGATATCGGGATAGGTTAATAGCAACTGCTTCAACAGGCCACCTTCCTCCCGCCTTGATACGGCCAGGTCCAGAATGACCAGGTCGATGGGCTGTTGCTGCAAGTACTGAAAAGCAACCTCCCAATTCTCTGCGGTGTGAACGCAGTAGCCACCTTTTTGAAGATGCTGCATCAACATCAAACGAGTGGATTTCTCATGATGAATGACCAAAACATTGGCTGTGGGAGCAGAATGAGTGCTTTTATCTTCCTCTTCCAAAGATGAGGTTAAATTGAGTGAAGTCACGGCTCTATTCTGGGGCTTTTGAGCTGGCCTGGCTGTGAAGCCAGATTGAAACTTTAGCCTTGAAACAGTCATCATACTAATCTCCTATGCGAGACCTACACTACCGACAATGAGGTCAATCAACTTGATGGCGATAAACGGCACAACCACACCACCCAGACCGTAGATCAGAATATTGCGGCGCAGTAGTTGGTTAGCCGTTAGGGGTCGAAACTCAACCCCTTTCAGCGCCAGGGGAATCAGAACAGGAATAATCAAAGCGTTGTAAATCAAAGCCGAAAGCACCGCTGACTGAGGGCTGTGCAAACCCATGATATTGAGGGCACCAATCCCAGCAGCGGCAAACATGGCGGGAATGATGGCGAAATACTTGGCAATGTCATTAGCGACGGAGAAGGTGGTCAGTGCCCCTCGCGTGATCAAAAGCTGCTTACCGATGGTGACCAGGTCGATCAGCTTGGTGGGGTCAGAATCCAGATCCACCATGTTAGCAGCTTCCTTGGCGGCCTGGGTGCCGGAGTTCATCGCCAGTCCAACATTGGCCTGGGCCAGGGCGGGAGCGTCGTTGGTGCCGTCACCCGTCATCGCCACCAGCTTGCCTTTGGCCTGCTCAGCCTGAATCACCTGAATCTTGTCTTCGGGCGTGGCTTCGGCAATAAAGTCATCCACTCCGGCTTCTTTGGCAATGACGGAAGCCGTAATGCGGTTATCACCCGTCAGCATCACGGTGCGAACCCCCATGCGCCGCAGTTGGTCAAAGCGCTCATGGATGCCGGGTTTGATAATGTCTTTGAGATAAATCACGCCGTAGATTTCGTCGTTGCGGCAAACGGCCAAAGGCGTGCCCCCCAGTTCCGATACCCGTGTGAAGGCTGCTTCCAATGATTCGGGAGCCTGTCCGCCGCGCGATCGCACAAAGCCCCGAATTGCATCCACCGCCCCTTTGCGCACTTCATCTCCAGAGGGGAGGTCAGTGCCACTCATGCGGGTACGGGCCGAGAATTCCACCGCTTCTGCTTTTTGGGTCTCAAAGTTAAGCTGTGCCCCCAGCTTTTCAGCCAGCCGCATGATGGACTTGCCCTCGGGAGTGGTGTCAAACACGCTGGCGGCCAGGGCGACTTCGGCGACCTCCACCATCGAGTAGCCGTTGAGGGGGATGAACTCCTCCGCCAGACGATTACCCAGGGTGATGGTGCCAGTTTTATCAAGCACCAAAGTATTGATGTCGCCACAGGCTTCCACCGCTCGCCCGGAGGTCGCCACCACGTTAAATTGGGCCACCCGATCCATCCCGGCAATGCCGATCGCACTCAGTAAACCCCCAATAGTGGTGGGAATCAGCGCCACCAGTAAGGCTATCAAAATGGTGATGCTCACCGGGCTGTTGATATAGCTGGCGGGGGTGGGAATCGTTGCGACGACAATCAAAAACACCAGGGTCAACACCGCCAGCAGCACCGTCAGGGCAATTTCATTGGGGGTTTTGCTCCGCTCCGCCCCTTCCACCAGGGAAATCATGCGGTCGAGAAAGCCCTTGCCCGGATCAGCGGTGACGCGAATGATCAGCTCATCGGACAGGATACGAGTCCCACCCGTGACCGAACTGGCCACATCAGACCCAGGCTCCTTCAGCACCGGAGCCGATTCCCCCGTGATGGCCGATTCATCCACTGAAGCAACCCCTTCCAGCACTTCCCCATCGGCGGGAATGATGTCTCCTGCAATGACCTGGATGCGATCGCCCCTTTGCAAACGGGTCGAGCTAACTTCTTCCACCGACCCATCAGCACTCAGCTTGCGAGCCGTGGTTTCCGACTTGGTAGAACGCAGGGCATCGGCCTGGGCTTTCCCCCGACCTTCAGCCACCGCCTCAGCAAAGTTGGCAAACAGGATAGTGAAAAACAGAATCAGCGTTACCAGACCGTTGAACAAACGGGGACCTTCATCCTGCACCGAACCAAAGATGAACGGATTGATAGTCAGGATAGCCGTAATAATCGTACCAACCCAGACCACAAACATCACCGGATTTTTCACCATGATGCGGGGGCTAAGCTTGACGAAAGCCTGACGAAAGGCACGTTTGTAAATGCCGGAGGTGTTGGCCTTGGGGGTATGGCGGCGATCGCGCCGAGGACCACGGGGCTGGCGAAGGGACGGGGGATGAGTGGAGGAAGTCATTTTTTTCATAGTGGGGATGTTGGGGTTGGTGGGTTGGTGCGTTAGTAGATTAGTGCGTTAGTGCGTTAGTGCGTTAGTGCGTTAGTGGGTTGGTGGGTTGGTGGGTTGGTGGGTTGGTGGGTTGGTGGGTTGAATTTTGGGAAGTTTAGAGTATGAACTTTTGGGGAAGGGTATATGGGTACAATTCAAAGCTTTGAGGAACTTGAGGCGTGGAAGACGGCGCGGGAGGTGACGAAACTGGTCTATCGGCTTTCAAGCGAAGGGACTTTTTCTCGGGACTTTGGGCTCAAGGATCAGATGCGACGAGCAGCGGTTTCGATCATGTCAAACATCGCGGAAGGGTTTGAAAGCCGTACACAAAAGTTGTTCATCAATTTTTTGGGAATCGCGAAGGCATCAGCTGCGGAACTGAGATCGCAAGCATATATCGCTCTGGACGCTGGGCACATTAGTCAAGCTGAATTCGACAAGCTTTTTGATTTGGTAGATAAGTGTAGTCGTCAACTTAGACGGTTTATGGATTATCTTCAGTCGAGGATTCGTTAGGGTGTTGGGGCGTTGGGGCGTTGGGGCGTTGGGGCGTTGAGGCGTTAGGGCGTTGAGGCGTTGGGGCGTTTACAAGGTTTGTGAGATCTAGACAACATTTTGGCATTTAACCCATCAACTCACTAACGCATCAACCCACTAACGCACTAACGCACTAACGCTTAAAACCCTCGGGCGATCGCAAACCCCTCCGCCACCGGACCTAATGCCAACACCGGCAGGAAAGTTAGAGCGCCAAGGATGATAATGACGCCAGCGGTGATGCCCGTAAACAGGGGAGTATCGGTGTAAAGGGTGCCGGTAGTTTCGGGAACGGGCTGCTTGTGGGCCATGCTGTCGGCCAGGTAGATCAGGGCAGCAATGGGCACGTAGCGGCCCAGCAGTAGGGAGAAGCTAGTGCTGAGGTTCCACCAAAGGGTGCCGTCGGCCAAGCCTTCAAAGCCGGAACCGTTGTTGGCGGCGGCGGAGGCGTACTCGTAAATCACCTGGGAAATGCCGTGGTAGCCGGGGTTGGTGATGCCCGCCAGGGTGGTGACATCGGGGGCACCAACGGTTTCAGGGAAGGCCAGGGTAATTGCGCCCGGAATCAGAATGGCGATGGGGTGAACCAGCAGAATGATGCTGGCCAGGACGATTTCCCGCTTCTCGATTTTGCGGCTGAAAAACTCTGGCGTACGCCCTACCATCAGCCCGGTGAGAAAGACGGTAAGGATGAGAAACACAAACAGGTAAGCGGTGCCGGTGCCCTGACCACCCCAAATGATTTGCAGAAACAGATCCGAAAGGGTGGCAAAGCCGCCCGTGGGCATGAGGGAGTCGTGCATGCCATTGACTGCGCCGCACATGGTGCCCGTGGTGGTGACTGCCCACAGGGCCGTCATGGCCCAGCCAAAGCGGACTTCCTTGCCTTCCAGGTTGGGGGCTTGATTGCCGAGGATGTCGTTTACCAGGGGGTTGCCAACGTACTCTCCGTAGGCGGTGATGCCAGTCATGATGGCGTAAAAGACAAACACCATGCCGAAGATCAGCCAGCCCTGGCGGGGTTTGCCAGCCATGATGCCGTAGGTCAAAATCAGCCCTGCCGGGATCACTACCATAATCAAGGTTTCCAACAGGTTGGTGAAGTTGTTGGGGTTTTCGTAGGGGTGGGCGGAGTTGATGCCAAAGAAGCCGCCGCCGTTTTCGCCCAGTTCCTTGATGATTTCAAAGTGGGCTACGGGACCACGGGCGATGTACTGGGTTGCGCCTTCCAAAGTGTTGGCGACGGCAGGCCCAGCAAAGGTTTCGGGAACCCCAGCAATGAGTAGAGCGATCGCCCCCACCACCGAAATCGGCAACAGGATGCGCGTAATTGAAAGCGTCAGATCAACATAAAAGTTGCCCAGGGGGTTGCCTGTTAAACCTCGGATGAAGGCGATCGCCACCGCCAGCCCCGTCGCCGCCGAAGTAAACATCAGAAAGCCCAGCGCTCCCACTTGAGCAAAGTAGCTGTAGGTGGTTTCGCCAGAGTAGTGCTGCTGGTTGGTATTGGTCACAAAAGAGATGGCAGTGTGCAAGGCCAAATCCCAACTGGGGGCATCTAAATTTGTTGGATTTAGCGGTAACAAACCCTGCAACATGAAGATGGCAAACACCAAAATTCCCATCACCAGGTTGCTGATTAGAACCGCTCTAACGTACTGACTCCCCGTCATGGATGGTTGATTGGAGAAGCCTCCAGAGGCAAACAGGAGGCGTTCTACGGGTCGGGCAATGGGGTCGAGGAGGGTTCTCTGTCCCATAAATACTCGCGCCATGTACTTCCCGAGAAAGGGTGCTGCTATTAACAGAATGAGCAGCGCAATGATAATTTGCAGAAATCCTTCAAACATGATGAATGGTATGGTATTACTGGGCTTTTGTTTGTTTCAAATACAGCTCAAGTTCTGGGAGCAAAGACTCGCTGAGGGCAACGGCAATTAGCCAGTCCTGCTCCGCAATTTCCGGATTATCAGCCAGGGTGTAAACCCGATCTTCACGAACCAATCCAAGCAGGTAGCACTGCTCAGGAAGCTGAAGACTACTCAACTGAGAGCCTAAATAAGCACTGTTGAAATAAATTTGGTGAGTTGCAATAGACGGTTTCATGATGGACGCTGATTGTTTAAGAAATGTCTGAAGTTAACTAAGCTGTCCGGTCTCCTCGCAACGTTTCTCTGTCAAACACTACCCCTATTCTTACCGCAGTTTCTCAAAAGGAAAAGATATAGAGGCGAGTTTAGCCTCAACTTATAACGACCTGGCTAAACGTCCTTCCTCCAAGAGTTTAGGCTCACTTATGAACACCTATATCAGGTGGTATATTTTGACGGCTCTACCCGATTCTCCCCCTTAAAATAGGTGACATGAAGTAGTGATAAACCGCCTATTTAACCTGCTATTGATCGTTATCAAAGCTAATTTCTATGTCTTTAGTGTCTTCCCAATCTCAGCTCAATGCGCTTACCCAGGCCCGCCAAAAAATTCTCTGGCTAATCGGGCTTTTGTTCACGGTAGTCATTGCGCTGGATTACAGCACGCCGCCTCCCTACGTGTTTGGTTATCTTTATATTGGAGCCGTATTGTTGGCCAGCAGTAGTCGGCTGAGCCGGAAGGCAACCTTTACGATTACCGCAGCGGCGGTGCTGCTGACGCTGTTTAATTTATTCGTTCCTGGGAAAACGCCCATCACGGCGATCGCCTTTGCTAACCGCCTGATTACCGCTTTAGCCCTGGTGGTGACGGGCTGGCTGGGCGATCGCATCCAGCGCTACGAAGAGGCCATCACCCGTCAACGGCTCCAGCTCATCGCCCAAGAGCAGCTCGCCCAAATGCGGGAGGACTTTGTTTCAACCCTGACCCACGATCTGAAAACACCGTTGCTGGGTGCCCTGGAGACTCTCAAGGCGTTGAAGGACGGGCAGTTTGGAGTCATTACCCCACCCCAACGCAAAGTCCTGGAAGTGATGACCCGCAGCCACCAGAAGACTTTGGGGCTGGTCAACACGCTGATGGATGTCTACCGCAACGATGCGGAGGGGCTGCACCTGGACAAGCAGCCGATCGATCTGGTCACTTTGGCGGAGGAGGCGATCGCCGATGTCACCAACCTTGCATCTTCTCGGCAGGTGCACCTATCCCTCAGCCAGGAGGGCAGCGAGTTTCGCCGGACCTATCGGGTCAAGGCCGATGCTTTGCAAATCCATCGGGTCTTCACCAATTTAATTGCCAATGCGGTCAACCATTCCCTGCGGGGGGGACGGGTGGAGGTGGTGATGGCGGTGCGCCAGGGATTTTATCAGGTGCAGGTGAAGGATGAAGGGCGCGGCATCCGTGGGGAAGATGTCCCCCTTCTGTTTGAGCGCTTCTACCAAGGGTCGGGGGAACATCAAACCAAAGGAACCGGATTGGGGTTGTACCTCAGTCGGCAAATTGTGGAAGCCCACGGCGGTAAAATATGGGCAGAACCGCGATCGCCCCAGGGAGCTATTTTCGCTTTCCGATTACCGGCCTATGTGGATGAACCCCAAGCAACAACAGGTGGCAAGTTGAATGGCTAATCTTCCAATCAAAATCCTGCTGGTGGAGGATGACGAGCTGTTTCGCCTGGGGCTGTCAACCCGGTTGCAGCAGGAACCCACCCTGCAAATTGCGGCGGAGGCAGAGGATGGCGAAACGGCCATTCAAATGGTGGGGCAACAGGCGTTTGATATCGTGATTCTCGACGTGGGTTTGCCCGGTATTGGTGGGGTAGAAGCCTGTGGTCAAATCAAACAACGGCACCCTGAACTGCCCGTATTGGTGCTGACATCCCACTCTCAACCCGCTTTGATCAACCGCTTGATTGAAGCCCAGGCCCAGGGCTACTGCCTGAAAGGTGTCGCTGCCGAGTCTTTGATCCTTGCCGTGCAATCCATTGCGGCAGGAGCCTCCTGGTGGGATCCGACAGCGACCAAGGCCATTCAAACTGCCTTTCAATCGCAACTATCCGGTTCCTCAGCTCCATCCAGCATGATTGCTGAAAACCCTTTAACCCAGCGGGAGAAGGAAATTCTCACCCTCATTGCCAGCGGTAAGAGTAATTCAGAAATTGCCGATACGTTGTATATTGCTCCGGGAACCGTCCGGGTTCACGTCCACTCCATTCTGCAAAAGCTGGAGGTGCGCGATCGCACTCAAGCCGCTGTTCTGGCTTTGCAAAAAGGTCTGATTACCCCTGGCGATGCCGCTTCCCATGCGACTACTGAATCTCCTTGACCATCCTACAGGTTTGAAAATAGGGTGAACCTCCTGACCAGTACGGATACATCGCCATCCGAACAACCGGCCCGTCTACAATCCAGATGTCCTTAACGACCGGCTTGAGCGTGTTGATGGGTTCGTAGAGGGCGATCGCATCCTGGCTC